>DAOMAH010000158.1:0-4744 GCA_035426725.1 Acinetobacter sp. | reverse complement strand
TAACGAGTTGCTGTTGATGTTCAAAAGTCAGTTGATTACCTAATAAATTCACACAACGATGACGATAATGAAATTTCACGCCATTCGTCATCAGTCGTTTTAACCAAGCACGGAGTAAAGGGGCCGCTTTCATTTCCACAGGGAAAATACGCCCTGAACTGCCAATATACGATTCAATCCCTAAACCGTTCATCCAGTCTTGAATCCATTGCGCATCCCATTGACTAAGCCATGGACGCAACCATTCAGGCTGATCATAACGATGGATAAACGTATCCATCGGCTCAGCATGGGAAATATTCAGCCCCGTTTTACCTGCCATAAGGAATTTACGTGCAGCGGATGGCTTTTGCTCAAACACCTCGATGGCATAATCATATTGGCTCAACACTTCAGCCGCCATTAAACCTGCTGGGCCTGCACCAATAATCGCAATGCGTTTAGGCATCATGTTGCTCTAGCTGCTGATTCTGCCCTTGCAATGGTGCAAAATCATCAAAACGAGTTACATAACCTTTTGGTTTGGTGATGATCAATTGTTGGCACAACTCGCCACGTTGTAAATATTTAACTTCAAAATGGGTTCGAGCTGAATCCGTGGCGATTTTTTGTTTTTGGTAAGGTAATTTCCATAGCTCAATCAGTTGCTGTTCCGCTTCATCAATATATGAAGGGATGTTACTCGCCAAAGTAATCGTGCCATTTGGTTTTAAACGAGAAAGCAGAAACTCAAAAAATGGCATATTCAGCCAACGCTGTGCGGGATTATGTGGTTCTGGATTTGGATAAAGAATAAAAAACTGTTCGACTTGCTCTGGAAATAAAGCATGTACCACCCACGGCAAAGCATCGGCATGAATTGGGTTTAAATTAGTTTGCCCTTCAAGCTGATGCTGTTTCTGCATCGCTAAAAATTTTTCTGTGGTTCGTTCAATCGCATATAAAGTACTTTGCGAATGTTGTGCGCTAAACAGTAGTGCATGTTTGCCTTTACCCGCCCCAATTTCCACACAAATCGGTGTGTTGAGAATAGGCGTAAAATCACGAGGGGCTTGCATTCTTTGCGCTTGAAATTGACGAATCAACATAATCTCATCAAACTATCTATAAATCGGCATCAGTCTAACAATTCACCTGACTTTTGCCTAATCTATTTGCTTTTTGTTGTAGGAACTTACTATGTCTCGTACCTTTCCCTGCCCACGTTGTGGCGAAAAAAGCACTTGGGAAAATAATGAATTTCGCCCATTTTGTTCTGAACGTTGTAAGTTAATTGATTTAGGCGCATGGGCAAGTGATGAATATAAAATGCCGACTCAAGATGCCCCACAAGCAGGCGAAAAACGAGCCGAAGATGATTACGAGGATTAATTTCGAGATTAACCCGCTTTGCTTGCCACAAAAGGATTAAATTTCTTTTCATAGCCAATGGTGCTGATAGGGCCGTGACCTGAAATAAACTGCGTTTCATCGGGCAAACTAAAACATTCTCGTTGGATTGAATCGAGGAGCTGTTGATGATTGCCTTTGGGAAAATCGGTACGTCCAATCGAGCCTTTAAATAAGACATCGCCCGTCCACAGTACGCCATGCTTGGCATTGTAAAACATCACATGTCCTGGCGTGTGCCCTGGTGCAAAACGCACTTCAAATTCATCATCGCCGAGTTTTAAAACTTCACCGCCTTCTAACCATTGATCGACATTGATCGGTTGTGGGATGGGAAAACCATAACGTGCCGAAACGTCTTGAATCATGTCTAACCAAAACTGATCTTCTTTATGCGGCCCAATCACTGGAATTTTCCAAGTTTCAGCCAACTCACCCACCGCCCCTGCATGATCGAGATGTCCATGCGTCAGCCAAAGTGCTTTGACCTTTAAGCCCAAATCTTCAACTTCTTTTTTGAGAATTGCTGCATCGCCGCCTGCATCAATCAACACTGCTTCTTTCGTATCACTATCCCATAAAATTGAGCAGTTTTGCTGAAAAGCAGTGACAGGGACAATTTTAACTTGCAGCATAAAAACCTCTGGCGAAATAAAGCGTCGATTTAACGATGGGCTAAGGTATGAGTGAGTGCATCAAGATTAGCCTGAACGAGACTTGCAAGCAAATCAATGTGTGCAGGATCGGTATTTAATGCAGGAATATAGGCATATTCTCCACCGCCTGCGTGCTGAAAAAGTTCTTTGTTTTGAATGGCTAATTCTTCAAGCGTTTCCAAACAATCGGCGGAAAAGGCAGGGCTAATGACCTGTACCGATTGAACTTTTTGCTCACCCCATTGTTGTAAAATTTGATCAGTATAGGGTTTCACCCATTCCTGCTTGCCAAAACGCGACTGAAAACTGATCGCCCAAGCATCGTCTTTTAACTGCAAGGCATCGGCAATTAAGCGTGCGGTCATTCGACAACGATCTGCATAAGGATCGCCTTTATCTGCATAAGGTTGCGGAATGCCGTGGAATGACATCAATAATTTTTCAGCTTGACCATGCTGTGCTTGATAATTTAAAACGCTGTCTGCCAATGCCTGAATAAACATTGGATGCTGGTAATAATCTTTGATGAAAGTAAAACCAGATAAATGCCGTTGTGACGGAATCCATTTTGCAAAAATGTCATATAGCGGCGCAGTTGAAGTCGCAGAATATTGTGGAAATAAGGGCAAAACGATGACATGTTCTTGAGGATTTTCCGCCATTCTGTCTAAAACGGTATGAATACTCGGTTGACCATAGGTCATTGCAGGAAGCACTGTAAGTTCAAATCGATGGTTTTCTGACTGGAGACGTTGTTGCACCAATTGAACTTGTTTCAGCAGAATTTCTCGCATCGGAGAATCATTTTTCCAAACAGCCGCATAGGCCTTAGTCACTCGTTTCGGGCGTAATGTGAGCACGAAAGTATGCAAAATGATCCACCAAATTAATTTTGGAATTTCAATTACACGAGGGTCAGATAAAAATTGTTTTAGAAAACGGCGCACTGCTGGCACAGTGGCTGCATCTGGCGTACCTAAGTTTGCTAAAACCACAGTCACTTTAGGTTTTTGGATTACCGACATTGATCCTTTCCGCTTGCATTGAATATTTTCAAATACTTTAGCAGTTTTAACGCTTTTTTGATTAATTCATTGTTTTAAACTGAAAAATGCGGTTACTGTCCAAAACATTACTTTCTAAAAGTTTTTGCCCTTTCGGTGTTAATCGCCACAACATCCGCTGACGGTCATCACGACCCGTTGGAATAATCCATTCGTTTTGACGCATTTGTAGCTTAATTTCATGCAACGCACGAATATTAATTTGAGCGCGCGACACCGCATGCGTTCGCGGCATTTCTTTCAACGCATCTTCCAACCCTGTTTCATTTAAAAATTCATTCATCCGTTTCGAAAAATATTCTTCAGGTGTTGGAATAATGAATGAAGTGCCTAAAACACTCAGTAATTGCGCCCACGTCATTTTACGATATGGCTTGAGTTCTTTGAAATTACCATCTTGATAAGCATGCATCCGATATTCAAATGAATACAACTCATGCATTGACGCTTTCGTCACGGTCTCAATTGGGTCTGCTTGGCGGCTGCCTAGTTGTGATTCTAATTGTTTGACTTTATTGCGTAAATCGTCGTTTTCATCTTGTAAAACCTGCGTATTTTGCGGACGTACCCACCCCGTAACAGGATACCGTTCTAACATTTGCGGCATATTTGAACGAACGGCAATTTCCAAGTCTCTTAAACTACGATAAGTAAATACTTGATCAACTTCTTGTTGAAGCTGTTTACGAAATTCTTTAAATTTTTCTTTTAATTCAGGTTTTTGGTCTTGAAGCTTACTGTCTCGAGATTCAGGATCATCATGCATAAACACAATGACTGGTTTTTGTTTGGTCATTGCATAAATATATTCCAAGTGCATATAACCTACACCTGAAACGGATTGCTCACCATAACGGCTACCAAGTAACACCAGCAAATAATCACAATCGTCAATTTGACGACGCGCAATTGAGCTACTTAAAGGCGTGTGCTGTTCTAAGCCCCACGAAAAAAAGCCCATCCCCACCAGCGTTTGCATTAAAACTGCTCGCTCTGCTTGCATTTCATTGCCAGAAGTAGAGATAAATACTTGATAACGCGTATCTAGCATAAGCTAAGCCCCTATTTACGTATTAATAAAAATAAGCAACCTTGCTCAAATTTCATTAACAGATAACCCCAATAAAACTTTCAAGATGGAGAGATTGATGACTATTAAGCACCCATCTCATCCAAATTTCGAATCGTCCATGTCAACTTTTCAGATATCAAATTTTGCAAAATAGGTCGCAATTCCTTCGCATTATGACCACTTACATAACATTCAACACGTACTGCATTATGACTTATTTTGTCAGATATTAACCTATTTTTTATCAAAATGTATGCGGTTTGTCGTGCCACAGCCTGCCCAGAATCAATCAACTTTAACTTATCGGCGAAAATTTGACCAATCGCATCTTTTAAAAATGGATAGTGCGTACAACCCAGTACTAAATAATCTGCGCCCTGTTCCACCACAGGCTTAAGTATCTGTTGTAAAGCACTTAAACAAGCTGGACTCATCTGTTGCCCTGCTTCTATAAATGGTACCAACTCCAAACTGGTGACTGGTAGTACCCTTACCCCTGCTGGCTCTGCAAACTTGTGCATGACGTCTTTTATTAACTGCCCCCGAAACGTTGCAGGGGTTGC
>DAOMAH010000157.1:0-4801 GCA_035426725.1 Acinetobacter sp. | reverse complement strand
CATTAGTCACCACGCCAGGAATATTATTGAGTGTTCTTTCCAATTCAAGTGCATTTAGAATATTTAAGTTATAGACATCTAAAATGACATTGCCATTGTCAGTAACGACGCCTTCACGGTACACGGGATCGCCACCTAAAGTCACAATTTTGCGTGCAACTGCTGAACGTGCCATTGGAATGACTTCAACAGGTAGTGCAAAATCACGACCTAATTGTTCAACCCATTTTGAATCATCGACGATGCACACAAATTTCTTTGCAATTGACGCCACAATCTTCTCACGTGTTAATGCTGCACCGCCGCCCTTGATCATGTGCATGTGGCGATCAATTTCATCTGCACCATCGACATAAGCATCTAAACCGCCGACAGAGTTCATGTCAACTACTTCAATACCAAGTTTTTTGAGTCGCTGCGCTGTCGCTTCAGAACTGGCAACTGCTGCTTCAAGTTGTAATTCAGGCAATAAATCAATCAGAAAATTTACGGTACTGCCCGTTCCAACGCCCAAAATGCCACCTTTCGGTAAATGCTTTAACGCAGCCTGTGCAGCTGCTTGCTTTTTCTCATCTTGGGTTGCATATAGACTCATGACTTCACTCAACTATTTTGACATTCGCACCAAGAAAACAGCGCAAATTCACAGGGGTTTGCTACAATGAGGGGCTATTTTAAACTGTTATAGGGAAGATGAACATGCTGTCTCGTGTGGTACGACAAATTTTACAAGCAACAGTTTATGATGTTGCGATAGAAACACCACTAGAAGCAGCTCCTCGAATTAGTCAAAAAATTAACAATAATATCCGTTTTAAACGTGAAGATTTACAGCCTGTTTTTTCATTTAAATTACGTGGCGCGTACAATCGCATTAGCCAATTACCTAAAGATCAGCTTGAGCTAGGCGTAATTTGTGCTTCTGCAGGAAATCATGCACAAGGCGTCGCATTGTCAGGTAAAAAATTAGGTATCCCTGCGATTATCGTTATGCCAAGTACTACGCCTGACATTAAAGTCCAAGCCGTAAGAAACTTGGGCGGTCAAGTCGTACTACATGGCGATAGTTTTGATGTTGCGAACAAATATGCCAAACAACGTGCCGCAGATGAGGGATTGGTTTTTATTCCACCTTATGACGATGAGTTAGTAATTGCAGGTCAAGGCACTATTGCCAATGAATTATTACGCCAATGGCGTGACGTAGAATATGTATTTGTTGCCGTTGGTGGTGGTGGTCTTATTTCTGGCGTTGCCGCTTATTTGGGTGAAGTTGCGCCACACGTAAAAGTGATCGCTGTTGAATATGAAGAATCCGCATGTTTAAAAGCGGCACTTGATACAGGTGAACGTGTGATTTTACCGCACGTTGGATTATTCGCTGATGGAACTGCGGTGGCACAAATTGGTGAATTGCCATTTGAAATGGTGCGTTTACGCAAATCTGATAATTCTGGACCGATTGTTGAGCCGAATGTTGTAACCGTCAATACCGATGAAATCTGCGCGGCAATTAAAGATACTTATGATGAAAACCGTAGTATCGTTGAACCTTCTGGTGCAATGGCATTGGCTGGTATTAAAAAATATGTTGCTGAACATGGTTTGACCGATAAAAATATGGTGTCGATTGTTTGTGGCGCAAATATGAATTTTGACCGACTACGTTATATTGCTGAACGTACTGAATTAGGCGAACGCAAAGAAGCGATTTATGCAGTCACGATTCCAGAGCAGAAAGGTGCATTTTTACAGTTCTGCCGAGCTTTGCAAGGTCGCAACATCACTGAGTTTAATTACCGAGCAAGTGATAACAATCAGGCGCAAGTTTTTGTCGGGATTAGCTTAAAAGGTGGTGAAACCGAACGCCACGAAATTCACGAAATGCTCAAACAGCAATATAATGTTGACGATTTATCTGATGATGAAGTAGCAAAACTACACATTCGCTATTTGGTTGGTGGACATGCAAACCTTGAAAATGAGCGTTTATTCCGCGTTGAATTTCCTGAACGTCCGGGTGCTTTACTGACGTTCTTGGAGCGATTAGGCCCAACGCACAACATCACCCTATTCCATTATCGAAACCATGGGGCGGCTGAAGGTCGTGTCCTTGTTGGCTTACAAGCCACAGATGCAAAGCAAAATCCTGATGGTTTAATTGAAACTTTGGAACAAATCACTTATCCCTACGTCGAAATTAGTGACAACATTGGCTATAAACGCTTCTTGAAATAATCCATCCAAAATAAAGCTGACTTATATCAGCTTTATTTTTATGCAATACTTATTGAATAATCTAACTATTCTTGGTTTAACCAAGCTATAACGAAACATAAAAAATATCATCAAAAATGCAATACAAAACATATCAATATTAAAAGGTTAAGAATCATTATGGCACAGTTTGCAGTGATCGGATTGGGAAGTTTTGGCGCAACAGTTGCTTTAGAGCTTACACGACTCAACCATGATGTAATTGGCATTGATACGATTAAACGCAATGTGGAAAGTATCGCGGATAAAATCACCCATGCGGTCATCGCGGATGCGACTGATGAACATGTATTAGATGAACTGAATCTACAAAATTGTGAAGCGGTCGTCGTCGCAATTGGTGAAGATATTGAAGCGAGTATTTTGTGTGTTCTCAATCTTAAAAATTTAGGCATTAGCAAAATTTTAGCAAAGACTAAAACCAAAGCTCACCACACGATTCTTTCTCACTTAAATATCACTAAAATCATCCATCCTGAAGAGGACATGGGTGTCCGAGTTGCACAAGCGCTGAACTATCCTATGGTGAGCCGTTATATGGAGCTTGATCATGATCATTACATCATTAAAGTTCCTGTTCACGAAAAACTAAACAAAGTAAATCTATCAGGCATTCTTAAACAAGAGCCTCATATCAAACTTTTGCTCCTAAAACGTAATGAACAAATTATTTATGAAATCGACTCTAGTTTTACATTACAAACGGGTGATGTCGTCATATTAGAAGGATTGCTCATCCATTTAAAAAAATTATCGGGATGCTTCCTCTAAATGACAATAAAAATAAATTCGCAAAAGATCTTTAATCTTAGCCCACCGTCAATATTGGCGATTGGGTTCTTGAGTTTTATTCTTATAGGTACACTGTTACTCAAACTTCCTGTGGCCAATTATGGCAACGTAAGTTGGATGGATGCGATTTTTACGGCTACTTCTGCGGTGACGATTACCGGTTTATCGGTGCTGAATTTAAATGATTCATTCACCCCTTTGGGTCAATTTATTGTTCTGTTATTAATTCAGTCAGGCGGATTAGGTTTTATGACCTTTGCGATATTGGCCGCCCTCAGCCTTGCCCCAAAACTTGGTTTAAAACAACAAATGATGGCGCAAGATAGTTTAGGGCAAACCAGTTTATCCAAAGTCACTTTTGTGGCGAAAGGCGTTGTTTTATATACCTTATTTTTTGAATTGATTGGTGTCGTAATATTAGGTAGTTCATTTATCCCCATTTATGGCTTTGCCCAAGGGCTTTACTACGCTGTTTTTTATAGTGTTTCAGCTTTTAATAATGCAGGATTTTCATTATTTGAAAATAGCTTGATAAGCTTTCAAAGTCATTATTTGATCTGTTTAACCATTAGTGTGCTCTATACATTGGGTGGGCTTGGTTTTCTAGTGCTGATTGATATTAAACAAAATAAACGATGGCATAAACTCACGCCTAACAGTAAGTTAATTTTATCTGCAATTGCGATTATCAATATCATCGCTTTTATTCTTATTTGGTTGTTGGAAGCAAATAACCCCCACACCTTAGGCGCAATGAGTACTGGTGAACAAGCCTTAAATGCATGGTTTCAAGCAACCGTGCCACGTTCTTCTGGTTTTAACACCATAGATACAGGGGCAATCGAACACAGTACCGCCCTATTGACCATGTTATTGATGTTTATTGGTGGTGGCTCTTTAAGTACCGCAGGTGGAATTAAAGTGGGTACATTTGTGATCTTATTGCTTAGCGTTATTTCATTTTTACGGCGTAACGAAGAAATTCGTATTTTTAATCATTCAGTTTCACCAGAAACCACTTACAAAGCCCTTGCGGTTGCATCTATTACGGGCATGTTGGTGTTTACAGGTTGCTTTATCATCTTTTTATTGGAACCCAACTTAGACCCGATTGATTTGATGTTTGAAGTCGTTTCTGCTGCTTGTACCGTAGGGTTATCTCGCGGCGTAACGGGTGAATTGCATGATGGCAGTTTATTCGTATTAAGTTTATTGATGTTTACAGGACGACTCGGTCCTCTCACCCTTGCCTATTTAATTGCAACACCGAAAAAAAGTCGTTTGAAACATGCCAATGCCAATATTCAAATTGGATGATGGTTTAAATATGGTTCGATCACGATCACCTGTTGGCATATCCCATCGGCTTGGCGTTGTTGCTCAAATAGCGTCTTAGACATGACCTCAAAATGATCACAAAAACTAATTTCTTGTTCATTTATTGAATAGATCAAAGACTGGTTTCCCACCCCGTCTAATGTGTCATAAAACACAATAACGAATTTACCCGCTTCAAATGCTTGGTGAATTTCCTCATAAGCTAAAGTAGCGTTAATTGGAATCTTCAAACGTTGCGCATCGAGATAACTTTGTTTTTCTTTTTCATCAATATTTGGATCAAGTGCCGTATAGAAAAATACGTCAAAGCCTAATTTTTTCAATGCGACAGCCAAAGCAATGGTAAATGTTCCCTCTTGTTGATCATGTCCGCAGAGTTGAATGAGGTCAGCAA
>DAOMAH010000156.1:3082-4802 GCA_035426725.1 Acinetobacter sp. | reverse complement strand
TTGGTGCGCTCAGAGAGATTCGAACTCCCGACCCCTTAGTTCGTAGCCAAGTGCTCTATCCAGCTGAGCTATGAGCGCATTAAGTATATGGCGGTGAGAGAGGGATTCGAACCCTCGGTACAGTTACCCGTACGCATCCTTAGCAGGGATGTGGTTTCAGCCACTCACCCATCTCACCGTAACACGAGCGCAATAATACAAACTAAAACCACTTTACACAAGCCATGACTCTGTTTTTTTCGCTTATTTTGAACCAATGAAATATTTTTTAAGCGATTTCATGAATATTTCAACATTTTTTCCTTCAACGCTTGTTAAAATACGGCTCTCTCCTTTTTATTTAGATCGTTGGCATACACAATCTTGCAATCTTTGACGTGCAGTCCGAGGGTGAATGACTTATGCTAAAGCGATCTGCCAGATGTGAAATAAATGATATGATTAAAAAATGGGCCGATCCAGAAGCAAAAGCAGAAGCCGAGCGTTACGACAATCCTATTCCAAGCAGAACGCTGATTTTAACGACTTTAGAACAATTACAAACGGCACAATCTCACGCAGAACTGGTTGAACATTTTAATCTTGTCGATCAGAAAAGTATTGATGCACTCAACCATCGCTTAATTGCCATGGTGCGTGATGGTCAATTGATGAAAGATGGCTATAAATTCCAATTATTGACCGATCAACCGAGTCATGAGGCAACCGTCTATATCAATAATAAAGGTCTCGGTTCTGCCAGTATTGCAGGACAGGAAGATTTGGTTCTACCTGAACGTGAGCTACGTTTGGTGTTTAATGGTGACCGAGTCAAAGTTCGCCAAACCTCGGTTGACCGCAAAGGCCGCGCCATGGGCTTTATTACCGAAGTGGTACAACGCCGTGTTAAACAGTTAATTGGTCAAGTCGCAGAACATGACGGTGAATACTTCATTCAGCCGGGTCATCCCAACAAGCATCAACCGATTACCTTAGAAAAAGAATTGATTGAACATGCCAACGCCAAAGTTGGTGACATGCTCCGTGTTGCGATTGATGATTACCCAACTCGTGAAGAACTTGCTACGGCTCACGTCGTACAGTCGATGGCAGATAAAGCTGATACTGAAATTATTATTCCCCAAACCATTCTTGAATATGGTTTGCCATACGAATTTCCTGAAGCGGTCGTAAAAGAAGCGGAAAGCTTTAAAGAACCATCGGCAAACGATATTAAAGGTCGTGTTGATTTACGTGATTTACCACTCGTGACCATTGATGGTGAAGATGCACGTGACTTTGACGATGCGGTCTATGCAGAAAAACGTGCGGGTGGCGGTTATCGTGTGGTAGTTGCAATTGCTGATGTCAGTCATTATGTGCGTTTAGACTCGCCTTTAAATGAAGAAGCGGAAGATCGTGGTACTTCGGTGTATTTCCCACATTATGTGTTGCCAATGCTGCCTGAAGCATTATCGAATGGTTTGTGTTCTTTAAATCCGCATCTTGACCGTCTGTGTATGGTGTGTGATTTAACCCTTTCACGTTCAGGTAAAGTCACAGGTTATGAATTTTATCCATCAGTCATGCATTCCAAAGCACGCCTGACCTACACCCAAGTGGGACAATATTTAGACGGTGCAACCGATGCGATTCCTGAAGATAAAAGCATTCATAAATCATTAAATACTTTATTTCAGTTGTATCAAACTTTAAAAGGCTTACGTGCTGAACGTCATGC
>DAOMAH010000156.1:0-2982 GCA_035426725.1 Acinetobacter sp. | reverse complement strand
ATACTTTATTTCAGTTGTATCAAACTTTAAAAGGCTTACGTGCTGAACGTCATGCAATGGAATTTGAAACCATTGAAACCTACATGACTTTTGATGAGTTGGGTGGGATCAAAGAAATATTGCCACGTAGTCGTAATGTTGCACATAAACTGATTGAAGAATGTATGTTGCTGGCGAACGTTGCCGCGGCGGAATATTGCTTAGAACATGATATTCCAATGTTGTATCGTGTACATGAAGCACCTGAGTTTTCACGGATTCAAAAAGTCCGTGATTTCGTCAAACTATTGGGTTTACCATTCCCTGAACAACCAACTCAAGCCGATTATCAACGTGTGATCGAAGCAACCAAAGACCGTTTAGATGCGCCAAGTATTCATGCGGTGTTATTACGTTCGATGATGCAAGCTTATTACGGCGCAAAAAATTCAGGGCACTACGGCCTAGCCTATGAAGCCTATACACATTTCACTTCGCCAATTCGTCGTTATCCAGATTTGTTATTGCATCGTGCCATCAAGGCATATTTGGATAAGAAAATTTATCCACTTTCGGGTGCAGCTTTAGATGACGCAGGTGAACATTTTTCTAAAACTGAACGTCGAGCCGATGAAGCATCTCGTAGCGTGACGACTTGGTTAAAATGCCACTATATGCAACAGCATTTAGGTGATGAATTTGTCGGAATTATTAGTGCCGTCACGGAATTTGGCTTATTCGTCACCCTGAAAGATTTGTATGTTGATGGCATGATTCATATTAGCCAATTGGGGGATGATTATTTTGTCTATGATCAACCAAGCCAAAGTTTAGTTGGACAGAATCGTGGACAAGCCTTTAGCTTAGGTGATGAAGTCAAAATTCAAGTGGCAGGTGTCAACTTAGAAGAACGCAAAATCGATTTCAAATTAGTTCAGCAATTAACGCATTTGGGGCGAATGATTCGTCAAAAAGCTCCTCGTACCAATACCTCTAACAATGTGCAAAGCACTGAACAGGTTTTTAGCAAAGCACCAACTAAAGCGAAATTAAGCGAAGCTGGTGAAAAGCCTGTGCGTAAGAAAAAAGCGAAAGCTAAGCCAAGTTCTACGCTGAAAAAACCTGTGAAGCAGACTGCGCCAACGCCTGAAAGCAAAGACAAGTTGAAAAAAGTCAAAAAGAAAAGGTCGAATGCGAAAGCTAAGGCTGAGTAATTTTGAAAAAGGCTGTCTTAATTATTTTTGAGACAGCCTTAATTTCAAAGATATCCAAGTGATATAAAAAATAGAATTTACTAAACACTCACTAAATAAATTTATGCAATGACTATAAAATGTAGTTCCAACTAAGCATTCATCATATAAAGTCAAACAAGGTAAAGCATGATGTATTTTAATTTTTCAATTTATTGCTTTGTTATGTTGATTTATTTTGTACTTTCCCATGTGGAAAATTACGTCCCAGTGGAAACAAAAGAGTATCTTGGTGATAAATTAGACCTATATAGCATGGTCTCTTTTTTATTTTCTTTTGCCTTTTCTGCTGCCGTCTGCTTATATATTCTTAAATTTAGACTAAATAAATTTTATTTAAAAATTATTCGACTTGTATTTGTTTTTATCTTATTTCAGCTGTTAATAGTTAGCATTATGTTTCTAGGTTATTTTCTATATGATAAGTCTACTGTAAAATTTTTCCTTTTGTTTGGTGTGAGCAAGCAACATGCTTTTAACGGAGCATGTTTATTTATTATTTCTATATTTTCCACTTACATTCTCAAAATACTTTGGAATCTCTTAACCCAGCAAAAAAAGAGATTTTAAATTAAAATCCCACTCAGTTTAATAAGAATATGTTCACTTTAACTACCCTTATATTTATTATGAGGAAAAATTGAGCGAATTAAACAAAACTCTAAATGATAATGAAATTTCAATTATTTGCATTAAAGATAAATCTTCATGCCCCTTGATTTCCACCACTCTAAGCACTACATCTATAACTATGTTTAAAGATGATATGGCAAAAATAGAATGACACTCCAACAAGCGACACTGCCCGTTCCTCAATTTGATCAAATTCAACTTGCCGACTTAAAACAACAAATTGAACATAATATTCAACACGGTCAAAACTTTTTAAATCAACTCAATGAAGTTCCAGCAACGACAGAAGCTCAACTGGCAACACTGAGCGCAGTTGATCAACTTGAAAATAACATGAGTGAATCATGGGGCATTTTATCGCATCTGAATGCGGTCATGAACAATGCGGAAACCCGTGAAGTGTATCAAGCATTATTGCCAAGTTTAAGCGAATACTACACCCAACTGGGACAACACACAGCGTTGTATCAAACCTATCAACACATTCATGATGCTACGCAATTTGATACGCTGCCTGAAGCCCAACAAAGTGCAATTAAACTGGCTTTACGTGATTTTAAATTGTCAGGTGTTGCGCTGGAAGGCGAAGCTAAACAGCGTTATGCGGAAATTTCGGCACGCTTATCACAGCTGTCCTCTGATTTTTCGAACCATGTACTCGATGCCACCCAAGCCTACTTCAAGCCACTAGATGATGCTCAACTGAAAGGTTTACCACAAAGTAGTGTTGAACTTTTAAAGCAATACGGACAACAACGGGAGCTTGAACAAGCTGTTGCTACACTGGATTTCCCTGCTTATTTTGCGATTATGACCTATGCAGATGATCGTGAGTTAAGAGAAGAACTGTATAAAGCCTATGTCACGCGTGCATCAGAACAGTCAGACAAGACTGAATTTGACAATACCCCTGTGATGGAAGAAATTCTCAGTTTACGTCAAGAAATGGCACAACTGCTGGGCTTTAACAATTTTGCAGAATATTCGCTTGCCAGCAAAATGGCACCAAATATTGAAACTGTAGATAAATTCTTGGTTGATCTCGCAGAACATGCGCGTAAGCCTGCACTTGCTGAAATTGCAGAACTCAAAACCATTGCCAAAAACGATAGCATTG
>DAOMAH010000155.1:0-4815 GCA_035426725.1 Acinetobacter sp. | reverse complement strand
AACCGGCTAAACCTGTAAATAGGTAACGTTGCCAACCGCCTGCATCGGATAAAAAGCTAAACGCTGCACCATGATTATGTAGCAGTGTCCAATTTAAAAAAGGCAATACAGGCACAGGATCGGCATAGTTCAAATGCGAGCTGGCAATCCATTTCGTCCATTGATCTAAGATAATCGCCAGTACCGAAAGTGCCAGCCACAGCAGATTATGCGGATAAAACTGGAATAGCGTGTTTTTAATCGAAGAGGTTTGCGTTGAATTAGGCATATTTTCTCACCTCGCCATTGCCTGTGACATTGACGATACAACGCGCACATAAACCTGTATGACCAACGTGGGTATTTACATCAGGCAACACATGCCAGCAACGTGCACATTTTTCACCGTCTGCGGCAGTGATTTGCACACGTAAACCTGCAAGCTCAGTGCTTTCGCCTTGTTCCGCATAAAGGTGAACAATCACTTGAGACGTAATCAGGACAAAACGCAATTCATCCGCCAATTGGTTCAACACGGTTTGTAAGGCATTATCCGCCCAAAGCTCAACTTTTGCAGATAAATTACTGCCGATCAGTTTGGCATTCCGCGCGGCTTCAATCTGTTTATTCACCGCTGACTTGACGCTAATCAAAGTTTGCCAATCGGCTTCTGACAACAAGTTAGCGGTTGATGCGGTTGGAATCTCATACCATTCAGCCGTAAACACATACTTGCCTGTTTGTTCAGGAATCAATGGCCATGCTTCTTGCGCGGTAAAACTCAGAATTGGTGCCATCCAACGTACAAAAGCTTGCACGATATGATACAGCGCAGTTTGGGCAGAATGACGCGCTTGTGAATCAGCCTTTGTGGTGTACTGACGATCTTTGATGATGTCGAGATAGAAACCACCCAAGTCATTGATACAGAAGCTGGTTAAGGCATTGGTGACGATATGAAAATTCATTTCGTTATAGGCTTGCTGGATGGTTTTTTGCACTTCAGCCGCACGTTGTAAAATGTACTGATCTAAGGCAATCAACTGATCGACTGGCAATGCATCGGTTGATGGTTTAAAACCATTGAGGTTTGCCAATAAGAAACGCAAAGTGTTACGAATACGACGATAACCATCAGACGCACGGCTAAAAATTTCCTTACCAGCCGTCATTTCATAACGGTAATCCGCTGAGGCAATCCAGAAACGCAAGCCATCGGCACCCATATCTTTAATGATGTCTTGCGGAGTAATGATATTACCCAACGATTTCGACATTTTACGACCTTTCTCATCCACCACAAAACCGTGGGTGAGTAGGCCTTTATACGGCGCACGTTGATTGATCGCAATCGAAGTCAGTAATGATGACTGGAACCAACCACGATGCTGATCTGAACCTTCAAGATACAAGTCCGCAGGATCAGTTAAATCTTCACGTTCACGTAACACCGAATAGTGGGTTGTGCCTGAATCGAACCATACATCTAAAGTGTCACGAACGGCATTGTATTGTTCGGCATCAGCACCGATAAAATCGCTAGCATCACGGTTATACCAACCATCAATGCCTTCTTGCTCAATCAGTTTTGCAACTTCTTCAATCAATTCAGGCGTACGCGGATGTAATGCATTGGTGTCTTTATGTACAAAGAATGGAATTGGCACACCCCATGTACGTTGACGTGAAATACACCAGTCAGGGCGACCTTCAATCATTGATTGAATCCGGTTTTTACCCCAATCTGGTACAAAGTCGATGTCATTTTCAATCGCAGTTAATGCAGTTTGACGCAAACCTTTGGCGTCCATGCTGATAAACCATTGTGGCGTGGCACGGAAAATAATCGGTGTTTTATGGCGCCAGCAATGCGGATAGCTATGTTTGATCGGTTGATGCGCCCATAAACGACCCACCGAACCCAAGGCTTCAATGATTTTTGGGTTGGCTTTATAGATGTGCTCACCCGCAAAAATCGGCGCAGTTGGTAAATACACGCCATTGCCGCCGACAGGATTATCCACTTTTAAGCTGTATTGTAAGCCAACTTTATAGTCGTCGACACCGTGACCAGGTGCCGTATGTACCGCGCCTGTACCACTGGTTGCAATCACGTGTTCGCCTAAAATCACAGGCACTTGACGATCTGTGAGTAAAGGATGTTGTAGCAATAGGTTTTCGATGGCTGAACCTGTGAAATCAGCCAATACCACTGGATTTTCCAGTTTGTAACGCTCTATTGCCGAAGCAACCAAATCTTTGGCCAAAATAAAGTTTTGCGTACCACGATCAGTCGTGACTTGTACCAATTGATATTCAATATCCGCATGTAAGGCTACCGCTTGGTTAGCAGGTAGCGTCCAAGGCGTGGTCGTCCAAATCACAATATCAGTCACGTCTTTCACGTCGATATTGAGACGAGTACTTAAATCTTTGAGATCTACAACGGTAAAGCCAACGTCAATCGCATCTGATTTTTTATCTTCGTATTCAACTTCTGCTTCTGCCAGTGCTGAACCGCAATCTAAACACCAGTTCACAGGTTTTAAACCCGGCTCGATATGACCTGCTTTGGCAATCGCACCCAGCGAACGCACGATGTCGGCTTCTTGCTTATAGTTCATGGTGAGATAAGGACTGTCCCAATCCCCAAACACGCCCATACGCACGAAATCTTTCTTTTGCAGTTCGACTTGTGTCAGCGCATATTCACGGCAGGCTTTACGGAAAGTTGAGGCATCAACCTTAACGCCAACTTTACCGACTTTTTCTTCCACTTTCAGTTCAATCGGCAAACCGTGACAGTCCCAACCTGGAACATAGGGTGCATCAAAGCCATCCATGACACGGCTTTTGATGATGATGTCTTTCAGTACTTTATTGACCGCATGACCTAAATGGATTTGACCATTAGCATATGGAGGACCGTCATGTAGCACATATTTTTTCTTGCCGATACGCGCTTCACGAATCTGCTGATAAATGTTGTCGGCATACCACTCTTCTAACCATTTGGCTTCACGCACAGCCAAATTTGCTTTCATGGCAAATTCAGTATCGGGCAAATTGAGTGTGGCTTTATAATCCACTACATTTTCAGGAGTTTGCTTATCGCTCATGCAAGTTTTCTTCCAGTTTGATCAGTCTGAACTGACCTATTCTACAAATGAAATTTAAATTAAAACGGAAATTCGGGTGTGCGTTTACGGTAATCACGTAACTGCTTTACGTCATCATTAATTCCAGCTTTAAGTGCTTCCAGCGAGGGATAATTCAACTCGCCATGCAAAAAGTGAAGGAATGTGACGCGCATTAATAAGCCGTACAGATTAGCAGAAACATCAGGGAAATGTACTTCTAATCGCCATTCAGGTTGGGTCTGTTCGATGGCAGGGCGAGTGCCGACATGACCTGCGCCAAATAAACTATCAGCTTGATAGCCAAGCACCCCATTTAATTCAGGGTTTGGATGTCGAATCTTTGAAATTAATGATGCAGTTTCACACTGAACATCTACCGCATAAATACCGTTTAAGCAGGGTTTATGGCGATTTAAACGAACATTAATGGTTGGGAAATCAAGCGTGCGTCCAATTTGATCGCCATATTGCACGCGACCTGTGATGCTATATGGACGACCGAGTAATTTTGCCGCCATAGCCAAATCGCCTTGTGCCAAGACTTGGCGAATGCGGGTTGAACTGACCCGTTCTTCATTCAAAGCAATGGTCTTTAAATTTTCGACTTCAAAGCCGTAATCTCGTAAAAATTCACTGTTGCCTTGACGTTCTTTGCCAAAATGGAAATCATCACCCAATACCAAACTTTGTGCATTCAGTTTGAATTTGAGTAAATCGGCAAATTCTGTGGCGTTTAAACTTCTAAAATAGTGGTCAAACTTTGCGACCGCAATGTAGTCGACACCGAGCTCATTTAAATATTCTACTTTTTCGCGTAATGAGCTAATGCGTGGCGGTGCGTCATAGCCTTTAAAAAATTCCAGCGGTTGCGGCTCAAAAATCATCACTAAAGTTTTTAAACCTTGTGCCGCAGCCAGTGTTTTAAGTTGCGCAATCATTGCTTGATGCCCTAAATGGACACCATCAAAATTGCCGATCGTGACCGCAGTCGGCGGTAACTGAAAATCTGGCGATAATGCGTTGAGACGAAGCAACTTCATGGGCATGAAATGATTGAATTTTACAAAGGTTATATTTTGCCACATTCTCAGCGTTTCGTCTTGTGCTTGTGTTTTTACTGCGCAATTTTAATCAGCTAAAATGGGCTAAAAGTGCAGCATAGATTGAATAATATGGGCGCTTGTACTAGATTTGCTTTGATTTTCGCAACAACATTTTGGCTTAGGCTCACTGAGACGGATTTATGAACACTGATCTTGCATTAATTATGGCATTGCCAAACGAATCGAAAGGTTTGTTTGAGCAGGCGGGCATTCAGGTGCATTACAGCGGAATAGGCAAAATCAATGCCGCCTTTAAAGCCTTTGAGGTGATTCATAAAACAGGTTGTAAAACCTTGATTAACTTGGGTAGTGCGGGTAGTTCGCATTTTGATGCGCATAGTTTGGTTGAAGTGGTGACTTTTGTGCAGCGTGATATGGATGTTTCGCCGCTGGGTTTTGCAGTGGGCGTGACTCCAATGGATAATGAATTCCCTGCAGAAATTCATGTACAAGCACACTTTGAATATTTAGCCAAAGGCATTTGCGGCACAGGAGACTCCTTTGAAACGGGCATTCCCAAAGTCGCGTGTAATTTGGTCGATATGGAGGCCTATGCCTTGGCAAAGGTCTGTCAAAAACTCGATGTGCGCTTG
>DAOMAH010000154.1:0-4842 GCA_035426725.1 Acinetobacter sp. | reverse complement strand
AACAAATAAACGTACATTTGCATGTGAAGTTGGGATATTGGGATTTTTAGGATGAATAACTAAAGAAACACCCAACGCTTGTGCTTTTGCACCTGCAATTTGAGGATGGCGTTCCGTTGCAGAGGCAGGAAGTTTACTGATGTTGATGTGGGAAAACATCACGCCACCTTTTTCAATCACTTCACCATTTTGCAGAACACGAGAGCGACCGCCACCACCTTCGGTTCGTTGCCAATCATCAATGATAAACTCAGCAGTGCCACCGCCTGCACGTTCCTGTTGTTCTAATCCTGCACAAATACGTGCTTGTAAGTCGAGTAAAAACTCGCGGACACGTTGAATATCAGCTGAAGTGGGGTGCGACATGATGATCCTCGAGTGATGATTTAGGAATGCGTGAAATTCGAATTAAATTTTCAATCTTTGATGATGCTTAATTTAAGCAAAACTAAGCATCGCAACTTAAATAGTTTTCAAATATTAAAAATCATCTTTTTGATACAGATGATCCATACGCTCGCGTTTGGTTTTTAAATATTGTTCATTGAGTGGATTGCGACCAACGGTGAGTGGTACACGTGCAATCACACTAATACCTAAATCAGTCAAGGCTCTTATTTTTAAAGGATTATTTGTAATCAATTTTACTTCGGTAACGTGTAAATAATCCAGAATAATGCTGCACATATCATAACGACGTGCATCGGCTGGTAAATTTAATAATAAATTTGCATCGACAGTGTCATGTCCTTGATCTTGCAAGGCATAAGCACGAATTTTATTGGTCAAACCAATACCACGCCCTTCTTGGCGCAAATATAAAATCACGCCCTGACCTGCATCTTGAATCATTTTTTGAGCGGCTTGTAATTGTGGGCCGCAGTCGCATTTGAGTGAGGCAAAAGCATCACCAGTTAAACATTCCGAGTGAATGCGCACCAAAACTGGTTCAGTCGGCGGTGATTCTAATCCTTTTGATAATGCCACATGCTCTTCACCAGTTGCCGGGTCTTGGAACACAGAAATATTGAAGTCACCAAAAGCAGTTGGTAGCTTTGATGTTGCAATAAATTCAATCGGCATTGAAAACTCACTCTGATGATGTGTAGCACTAAAGTATAGCTGAATGTGTGAAGATTGAGTGAATTGGAATTTCTGATTTTCCACATAACTTTTTCTTTTTCATACAAAGCACACAATAATGGTTGATAAACAGTGACATAATTCAGGATAATCTGCGAGCCGATCGGTTAGATTGGTTTAAGAATGTTCAGCGGGGCATCATTCACCCTTGAAGCTGATTGTAGGCAGATCGTGTTTAATTGTATGATTGCCCCCATTTAACCCAGCTTCGGATTTGCCAGGCTTAAAAAGGCTTTGCCACATTATGTTGTATACCGAAATTCCAGCTCAACGCCCAGTGACGTTATTGTTAGATGAAATTGATCATCCACAACAATTACGCCAATTGGCACAAAGCCAACTCACACAAGTGGCGGATGAGTTGCGTCAATATATTTTGTATGCAGCAGGACAAAGCGGTGGGCATTTTGGCGCAAATTTGGGTGTAATTGAGCTAACAGTTGCATTGCACTATTGCTTCAATACTCCAGAAGACCGTTTGGTTTGGGATGTCGGTCATCAGGCCTATCCACATAAAGTATTGACTGGTCGTCGTGAGCGTTTAACCACGATTCGTAGTAAAGAAGGTTTGGCTGCATTTCCTGCACGTGATGAATCTGAATTTGATACTTTTGGTGTTGGGCATTCCTCTACTTCAATTTCAGCTGGTTTAGGAATGGCGTTGGCTCGTCGTTACCAAAAAGTTCCATGCGATGTGGTGGCAATTGTCGGTGATGGCGCAATGACCGCAGGTATGGCATTTGAAGCCATGAATGATGCGGTTGCACATAATGCCGATTTAATTGTCGTGCTGAATGATAATGATATGTCGATTTCATGCAGCACAGGTGGTTTTGCTAAACACTTGGCAGCAATTTGGGAAACAGGTCAGCTGATCAATCTCAATGAACAAGGCGAAGCTTATGTTCAGCCGCATCCGAAGTGGACGTACAATTCACGTTTACATCAATCAGCCACCGAAGCGGCAGATAACGTATTTAAAGCGATTGGTTTTGATTATTTCGGGCCTTTCGATGGTCACGATGTTGAGCAGCTCGTACAAGTTTTTCAAGCACTGAAAAAGCGTAAAGGCCCGCGCTTAGTTCATATTTATACTAAAAAAGGCAAAGGTTTTGCGCCTGCCGAAGCAGATCCGATTGCCTATCACGCAATTACTAAAATTTCAGCGACTACATGTACGCCTACTAAAACATCTTCTACCAAAGTAGCACCTAAATATTCAGATGTATTTGGGCAATGGCTGTGTGATGAAGCGGCACAAGATGATCGACTATTAGCCATTACCCCCGCGATGTGTGAAGGTTCGGGTATGGTGCAATTTGCACAACTATATCCAGAACGTTTTTTCGATGTGGCAATCGCAGAGCAACATGCGGTCACTTTAGCGGCAGGTATGGCGTGTGAAGGTTTAAAACCAGTCGTTGCAATTTATTCCACCTTTTTGCAACGTGGCTATGATCAACTGATTCATGATGTTGCCCTACAAAACTTAGATGTGACTTTCGGAATAGATCGTGCTGGTTTGGTTGGTGAAGATGGCCCAACCCATGCAGGCGCATACGACTATGCATTTATGCGAACTGTTCCAAATATGGTGGTCATGGCACCAAAAGACGAAAATGAATGTCGCCAAATGCTGCATACGGCTTACCTGTATAAAGGCCCTGCGGCAGTACGTTACCCACGTGGTGTAGGTACAGGTGTTGAAATTCAACAACAAATGACGGCTTTGGATATTGGTAAAGCTGAAATCGTGGCGGAATTTAATCAAGATGCAGATCAGCAGATTAGTCTTTTAGCCTTTGGAAGTCGCGTGACTGCTTCAATTGAAGCGGCAGAGCTGTTTGCCAATCAACATTCGATTGGTGTGCGAGTCGTAAATATGCGTTTCGTAAAACCACTTGATGAAAACATGATTCGAAACTTAGCAGGCACGACACAGCTTTTCGTCACTGTGGAAGAACATGCCGTAATGGCAGGTGCAGGCAGCGCAGTCAATGAATTTATGGCGCAAGCGAAAATTGTCAAACCAATCTTAAACTTAGGATTGCCTGATCTATTCCTTCACCAAGCAACGCATCAACAAATGCTGCAAGATTGTGGTTTGGACGCGCAAGGGATATTTAAATCAATCGAAATTTTTGGTTGGATTGATACAACGTTCTAGTTATAGCTCTAAATTTCCTCAATTTTTAAAAAGTAACATTTTTCCCCTATGAGCTCGTATATTTGATAGAATATGCGGGCTTTTATGCATTATTCTTTGTCAAAATCTTCTCAAAACTTGTAGTGGGTGTTCAATGGAACCTATGGTGGTTATGGCTGCGCGCGCGGCTCAAACAGTTGGTCAAGAGCTTTTAAAGGCACATCAAAATCGTCATAAACTCGATTTACAAGTTGAAGATAAAGGCATTGATGGTCCAGTTACACGTGTTGACCGCTATTTAGAACAACTCACAATTGATACACTTCGTAAAAGTTATAAAAATCACAGCTTTTTAGGCGAAGAATTTGGTTTTCAAGAAGGTCGTGGTCACGATGCCGATTGGTGTTGGGTGATCGATCCTTTAGATGGCACACAAAATTTTATTAATGGTTTTCCGCATTTCTGTATTTCGATTGCTGTACAGCACAAAGGCGTAACGCAACACGGCGTGATTTATGATCCAGTCCGTGATGAATTGTTTTCTGCAAGCCGCGGTCGTGGCGCAGTTCTCAACCAACGTCGTATCCGTGTAAATGTAAAAGAAAGCCTAGAAAAAACCTTCCTTGCTGTTGGTCACCCATACCGTGCGATGCGTGATGATGAAATCGTATCTTATGCAGAACAACATTTCGCTTCATTATTGGCTGTGACTAAAGCAGGCGCACAAATTCGCCGTGATGGTTCTGCTGCTTTAGATTTAGCTTATGTGGCGGCGGGTCGTTTTGATGGTTTCTTTGAATTAGGTTTAAAACCGTGGGACATTGCTGCTGGCGAACTCATCGTGAAAGAAGCGGGCGGTGTAGTGGTTGATGCACGTGGTGGTCAAGATTCAATGGACAATGGACAAGTGTTGGCTTGTGCGCTGAAAATGTTGAAACCATTGATGCAGACGGTTGTTCCTGCTTGGGATTTGGCTGCGAAGTAATTCGTAGATTTTGAGAAAAGGGTAGTGATTGCTACTCTTTTTTTTGGAGAAGTGTTGGAATCAGAAGAAATTGAAATACAACCAAGACCATTGTATTGATGAGATAAGCTCCCCAATGCGGTGGGGCATGCATCGCACCGAAGATTGCAAGAGTAAATTGCCCCATAACAATTAAGCTGCACATGAGATAACTTAAAACAGGATGTTTTTTATTAAAGCCCAATAAAAAAGAGAGTCATTGAGAGATAAAATAGATAGAGAAAATAAAACAGGTAAATAAGACTGCTGTTAATGGATATGTAAAAATATAATCAGGTTCATGTTTGATCAGGTACCGATCAATTTGAAAACCCGAATAGAAAATATTGAGACATCCTAATAGCCATAAGATGAATAATCGTTTTAGTAGCATAGGTGCTTTCAGATGATTTTGAGTGCATACATATATTTAAGCTAAATTACTATAGAATCAATAGATAATGGAAATGGATAGAAAAAACCTATAAAAAAACGTGACTTTTGAAAATTTCCTGATATACTCCGCCCACGCACTGAAATTCCAGTTCAT
>DAOMAH010000153.1:0-4855 GCA_035426725.1 Acinetobacter sp. | reverse complement strand
CCGACCATGAGCTCATTACGGTTGAATACGATGTCTATGCGTATGATCTGTCCGTGCGTGGCGCTTATGTCGATCAAAACCGTTTATATGTCAATCCTGCGTGTGTGTGCTTAGGGCTGCAAAATCAAGAACATGCACCGTGCGAAGTTGAATTATTCTTACCAAATGAATTAAAGCATTTTCAAATTGCCACAGGTTTACCGTCAAAAAGTTTAGTCAAAGGACGTTTTACCCTTAAAGGAGACAATTATGATCAATTGATTGACAGCCCGTTTGAGTTGGCAGAGCAAAGTCGTTTTAGTTTTGAAGCCAACGGCATTCCGCATGAATTTGTGATTTCAGGTCAGCACAACACCAATTTAGAACGCCTAAAAACTGATATTGAAAAAATTTGTCAGACTGAAATCAACATGTTTGGCTCTGCACCGTTTCAAAATTACACCTTTATGACCATGGCAACAGGCAATAGTTATGGTGGTTTGGAGCATTGTAATAGCACCAGTTTGATTACTCCGCGTGATGATTTACCTAAAGCGGATGAAGCCGAAGAACCATCAAAGGACTATCAACGCTTTTTGGGTTTATGCAGTCATGAGTATTTTCACTCGTGGTTAGTGAAATTTATTCGCCCTGAAAACTTTGCCAATTATGATTTGCAGAAAGAAGGCTACACCAGTTTATTGTGGATATTCGAGGGATTTACTTCTTATTATGATGATTTGATTTTATTGCGTAGTGGTGTGATTTCGCAAACATCCTATTTAGAATTGCTCAAAGCACAAATTGACCGTTATTTGCAAAACCCAGGACGTGCAATTCAATCGGTTTCAGAATCGAGTTTTGATGCGTGGATTAAGTTTTATCGTCAAGATGAAAATTCAAATAATGCAGGGACGAGCTACTATAACAAAGGCAGTCTAGTCGCCTTGTGTTTGGATTTAGGTTTACGTTTACGTGGTTCAAGCCTTGATGCTGTAATGCGACGTTTATATGAAAATGCGCAACAGGGCATTCAGGTCAATGAGCGGACGATTTTCGACTTATGTCAGGAACTGACAAGCGATAACTGGGTCGAACAGATTAATCATTTGATTTATACCACCGATGAATTACCACTCGACCAACTATTACCTGAGTTTGGTTTGAGTTATGTGCTGAAAAATGAAAAATCTTTGCCATTTGGCTTAAAAGCGGTGGATAAAGCTGATGGTGTTGTAATTCAACAAGTACGCCGTGACAGTGCTGCGGCAAGAGCAGGTTTGTCGGCGCAAGATGTGATTATTGCAATTGATGGCTTAAAGGCTTCAGAAAAACTATTGGCACAATATGCAAAACAACAAGGTGCATTTACCGTGTATGCGTTCCGCCGTGATGAGTTGATGCAATTTGAGGTTCAAGGTGGAGAGAATCCGCTTAGTACGGTGGACTTAAAAGTGGAAGATCAAAGCAAGCTTGAAAATTGGCTGAACTTTTAAATAAAAAATGCGATCAATGCAAGGCATTCTGAAAGTTAGACTGATAATTTCACATAAATGTCGTTTTTTTATGACTAAAATATGTGCAGTATTTAAACAGTAGATGATTAGATAAAAGTTTAGGGTATTTATTTCCGAAATGTCGTTATCACGTTGAATACGTTGACGGCATTGACGTGAGAGCCGATACTTCCCTTGCTTTTATTTAAGCACATCGATTAAAGAGACTGGGTCAAAAGCTTGGTTCTTAACAACATAATATCCAATACAAGGGGCAATATATGGCTAGTGGAAAGTCAAAAATCATTTACACACTGACTGATGAGGCGCCGTTACTGGCAACTTATTCCCTACTACCGATTATTGAGACCTTTACGAAGCCAGCGGGCATCGAAATCGTTAAAACTGACATCTCTGTTGCAGCACGTGTACTTGCAGAATTTTCAGATTACTTAAATGACGAGCAGAAAGTCACCAATAACCTTGAAGAGCTTGGGCGTCTGACTCAAAATCCAGATACAAACATCATTAAACTTCCAAATATTAGTGCGTCAGTATCACAGTTAATCTCTTGCATCCAAGAGCTACAGTCGAAAGGCTATGCAATTCCTGATTATCCAGAAAACCCAAGCACAGAAGAAGAAACAGCGATCAAAGAGCGTTATGGCAAATGCTTAGGCTCTGCTGTAAATCCTGTGTTGCGTGAAGGTAACTCTGACCGCCGTGCGCCAGCCGCAGTAAAAAATTATGTTAAAAAGCATCCGCACTCTATGAGCGAGTGGAAGCAATGGTCACAAACACATGTGTCACATATGGAAGAAGGCGACTTCTACCACGGTGAAAAGTCGATGACACTTGACCGTGCACGTAATGTGAAAATGGAATTGATCACCAATAGCGGTAAAACAATTGTTCTAAAACCAAATGTGGCGTTGCAAGATGGTGAAATCATCGATTCGATGTTTATGAGCAAAAAAGCACTGTGCGAATTTTATGAAAAGCAGCTTGAAGACTGCCGTGAAGCGGGCATTTTATTTTCATTGCATGTAAAAGCAACCATGATGAAAGTGTCACATCCCATCGTGTTTGGTCATTGCGTCAAAATTTACTATAAAGATGCTTTCGAAAAGCATGGCAAATTATTTAATGAGTTAGGCATTAACGTTAATAATGGTATGGCGGGGCTTTACGAAAAGATCGCAACCTTACCGACCTCGTTACGTGAAGAAATTATTGAAGATTTACATGCTTGTCAGGAACATCGTCCTGCACTTGCGATGGTCGATTCGGCGAAAGGCATTACTAATTTCCATTCACCGAATGACGTGATTGTGGATGCCTCAATGCCTGCGATGATTCGTAGTGGCGGTAAAATGTGGGGTGCAGATGGTAAGCAGTATGACTGTAAAGCCGTGATGCCAGAGTCCACCTTTGCCCGTATTTATCAGGAAATGATCAACTTCTGTAAATGGAATGGTAATTTTGATCCACGAACTATGGGCACTGTGCCTAACGTGGGTTTAATGGCGCAAAAAGCAGAAGAATACGGTTCACATGGTAAGACTTTTGAAATTCCAGAAGCAGGTATTGCCAACTTTACCGATTTAGAAACGGGTGAAGTGTTGTTATCAGAAAATGTTGAAGAGGGTGATATTTGGCGGATGTGCTTGGTCAAAGATGCGCCAATTCGTGATTGGGTCAAACTGGCAGTTTCTCGTGCACGGAACTCAGGGATGCCTGCGATTTTTTGGCTTGACACCTATCGTCCGCATGAAAATGAATTGATTAAAAAAGTCCAAAAATATTTAAAAGAGCACGATACCTCTGGTTTGGATATTCAGATTATGTCTCAAGTCCGTGCGATGCGTTATACCCTTGAGCGTGTGGCACGTGGTGCAGATACGATTTCGGTTACAGGTAACATTTTACGTGACTACCTCACCGACTTGTTTCCAATTATGGAATTGGGTACGTCTGCAAAAATGTTGTCTATCGTTCCGCTTATGGCGGGTGGTGGCATGTACGAAACAGGTGCGGGTGGTTCAGCACCGAAACACGTACAGCAATTGGTTGAAGAAAATCACTTACGTTGGGATTCACTGGGTGAGTTCTTAGCACTTGCGGTTTCTTTAGAAGATTTGGGCATCAAAGAAAATAATGAGCGTGCCAAACTACTTGCCAAAACACTTGATCAAGCAACAGGTCAATTGCTCAACAATGACAAATCACCATCACGCCGTACAGGTGAGCTCGATAACCGTGGCAGCCATTTCTATTTAGCATTATATTGGGCTGAAGCATTGGCTGCTCAAGATGAAGATGCAGAGCTAAAAGCACAGTTTGCACAACTTGCGAAGCAACTGACTGAAAATGAACAGAAAATTCTTGCTGAATTGAGTCAAGTTCAAGGTAGAGCGGCTGATATTGGTGGTTATTATGCTGCTGATCCAGCGAAAATTAGTGCGGTGATGCGCCCAAGTGAAACGTTTAATGCGGCTCTTTCAGATTTTTAATCTGTAAACTGAGTTAATTCTGCAAAAAAAAGCCAGTGCAAATGTACTGGCTTTTTGTAGAGCAAATTAACGTGGTCTACGCCCACGCGGTGCTTTAGTATTTGGACGTGTTGTGCCATTGGTTTTACGACGTGGTTTATCTGCATCATCCATTTGCCAAATACGGGTAGTACCACCGTTCGGCTTTTTCTTCCCTTTAAACGGTGCTTCGCCTTTTTCTTCACGTGCTTTATCTTTTGCTACCGAGAAATGCTGTTTTTTCGGCGATTTTTTCGCGAATGAACGACCTTCATACGGCTTGTCAGCAGGGACATCTTTAAAGTCAGGATAAAGCAAAGGTTCAATTTCAATTTGATCGCCAGGTTTTAAGCCAAGTTTAACGACGTCAATCGAACCAATTTTTGTACGAATCAAACGTAAGGTGGGGAAGCCAACGGCTGCGGTCATACGACGTACTTGGCGATTACGACCCTCACAAATTTGCAGCTCAATCCAAGTGGTTGGAATATTGGCACGAAAACGCACAGGCGGCGTCCGTTCCCACAACCAATCAGGCGCATCTACTTTGCGTGCTTTGGCAGGCAGAGTTATACCATCCGCCAACTCAACGCCTTTTTCAAGTTGTGCAATGGCTTCTTCAGTAACATCACCTTCCACTTGTGCCAAATAAGTCTTGAACTTCTTATTGTCTGGATGCGTAATAAATTGATTTAACCCACCATGATCGGTCAAAAACATCAGACCTTCGGAGTCCAAATCGAGACGTCCTGCAATTCGAAGCTCAGGATCTTTGATAAAACTTGAAACCGTTAAATGCGCTTCATCTTCTCGAAATTGCGACAAAACATCATAAGGTTTGTTAAAGAC
>DAOMAH010000152.1:0-4869 GCA_035426725.1 Acinetobacter sp. | reverse complement strand
AGAATTCGAGACAGTTCCACCGCAGAATGTTGCCGTGATCCTGAACGGAGGAAAATCGCCAGTAATTCAGCATCGGATAAACTTTGTGCGCCTTGTAAGAGTAGACGTTCTCTCGGACGTTCTTGTTCTGGCCATGCTTTGATTGATTGTTTAATGGTTTGATTCATTGTGGATTCACTATTATTTTTTGTGATTATTTTGCCCGCATACAACTTGGGTATGCCGATATTTAATGCTATTGTGAGCGCCACTGCAACAAAAAGGTAGCGTGTTTGTGAGCTTTGATCTCAGTGTTATTCCCCACAAAAACATCTTATTAGCGGTGACGGGCGGAATTGCAGCGTATAAAAGTGCCATTCTAGTTCGTCGTTTAAAAGATTTTGGTTTTGATGTGCGTGTGGTTATGACACAAGGTGCGCAAGCATTTATTACCCCGCTGACCTTTCAGGCACTTTCTGGAAATCCTGTGCATACCGAATTGCTTAGTCCTGAAGCAGAAGCTGGGATGGGGCATATTGAGTTGGCACGTTGGGCAGATTTGGTGTTGGTCGCGCCTGCCAGCTGTGACAGCATCGCAAAATTTGCGCAGGGTTTGGCGGATGATTTACTCAGCACCTTGTATTTAGCGACCAATGCACCTGTTTGGGTTGCGCCTGCAATGAATCAACAAATGTGGGCAGCCAAAGCCACACAACGCAATTTAAAAACTTTGGTTGAAGATGGCGTACATGTGATTATGCCTGATGCAGGTGAGCAAGCCTGTGGCGATGTAGGCTTAGGGCGAATGCCTGAGCCTGAAGATTTAGCACGTCAAGTTGCCGCGTACTTTCATCAACAACAACGTGAGTTAGCAGAAAAATTTGGTTTGTTGGCAGGAAAAAATGTCACCATTACCGCTGGTCCAACCCGTGAAGCGATTGATCCTGTGCGTTATATTTCAAATCATAGTACAGGGAAAATGGGCTTCTCACTGGCAGCCGCTTGTTATGCGGCAGGGGCAAAAGTCACCTTAATTGCCGGCCCAGTCAGTTTAGATACACCGAATGGCGTGCAACGAATCAATGTCAGTTCGGCTGTGCAAATGCTCGATGTTAGTTTGAATCAGTTGAAACAAGGCTGTGATATTTTTATCGCAACAGCCGCAGTCGCCGATTATCGCGTGGCACAAGTCGCAGAACATAAAATCAAAAAAGCGGGTGATGAACTGGCGGTTTCATTAGTCAAAAATCCAGATATTGTTGCCACCATTGCCTTACAACAACAACGTCCATTTATGGTCGGTTTTGCGGCTGAAACGCAAAATGTTGAAGAATATGCGGCAGGGAAATTAGTGGCGAAAAAATTGGATATGATTGCCTGCAATGATGTGTCACGTCCTGATATTGGTTTCGCATCAGATGAAAATGCGATGACGGTGTTTTTTGCCCAGTCTTATCAGATGGAAAAACGTGAGTTAGAAAAAGCGTCTAAACAAGAAATTTCTAAGCATTTGGTAGAAGCGATTCACGATGCTTTAGCCCAACAATAATAAATCACCATCCATGAATCGTGATTTTAAGTCACGATTCTTTTTTATTTTTGCAAACATACCACCAAGCCAAGCTCCCGAAAAGAATGGCACTAATACAACTATAAAAAATCACTGAATAGGAAAGCAGACCAAGTAAAGGATTCTTCAATATCCACGGATAAAAGAAATAAACATCATGGTGCATGAACGCATCTAAGAAAATATGACTAAAACTACCGATATAGGCACTGATTGCAGCAGTTCTCCATGAGATGCTCCAATTTTTATAGTTTAAAATTGATCGTAAAACCCATTGGCTTATAGGCTTTCCAATCAGTAGCGCAATACTGCCAATCAGCGTCGCACCAATTAAATTATGGGTGTAGAGATGCAAATATTGCCAATTGTAAATCAAACCCAATAAAGGCTCGATATCCATTAACACTTGTGTGCCTGCAAAAATCATAAAACTAAAACGTCGTTGTCCAACTGCTTTGCAGCAAGCACCAACACCTAAATGTAAGGGGGTAAATGGCATTTTATTTTCTCTTGTTATTTTCAGAGTGATTCAGATTTACTACATCATAAAGTACGAAGCAAATTTAGGAATCGCATCTTTCTATGATTCTTTTTATCAAAATGCAACCTTGAGCTTGCATTTTTTATGTATGCTAACTAAACGATCAATATCGTCAATAGTTGTTATTTAGAATAATACATCTTAGCCACGGTTTTTTAAGGATATCCTGATGATGAAAAAAACTTTAGCCACCGTTATGTTGTTGTCCTCTTTTGCATTCAGTCATAGCGTATTTGCGGGCGGTTTGGAAGGTGACATGAAAACGCTGGGCAAAAATTATAAAGCGTTTAACAAAGCTGAAAATTCGCAAGCGGCAACAACTGCTTTAACTAATATGCGTACTGCTGCCGTCCATTCAAAGCAATATAAATTGGAGACGCATTCTACTGATAAAGTGCCGACTTCAACTGCATTATTTGAGCAAATTATTGTAGAAATTGATAAAGCCAATGCGCTGGTTCAAGCAGGTAAATTGGATGAAGCGAAGAAGCAAGGCAAAAAAATTGCGGAGTTACGCGATCAAGGTCATAAACATTACGCACATTAATTCGATTGCTAAGATGGATTGACGCAAAATTTAGCCTCCAACCAACGCCATCTAATTTCCACGATTGTTTAAAAAGCTGTACTCAAATGAGTGCAGCTTTTATATTTAATTCTGAAAAAAGTATTGGCTCATGCTTGGATTGAGCACGATTCAGATTTTCACTGAATTTTAAAATTGCTACAGTGAAAACATGAAGAAAGAGAGGTGATGAAATGTCCTCACAACAGCATTATCAGCGGATTGCTCAAGCGATTGCCTATATACAGCAGAACTTTCAGCAACAGCCACAATTGGATGAAGTTGCTGCACATATTCATCTGAGTCCTGCACATTTTCAACGTTTGTTTAGCGAATGGGTCGGCACCAGCCCGAAAAAATTTTTGCAATATATCAGTGTGGAACATGCCAAACAGATATTAAAACAACAGGGCAGTATCTTTGATGCAACCTTTGAAACAGGGCTGTCGAGTACCAGTCGCTTACATGATTTGTTTATTCAAATTGAAGGCATGACCCCTGCCGAATATAAAAATGGCGGAGAAAGCCTAAGCATTCATTATCAGTTTGAAGATACGCTATTTGGCGAAGTCTTAATTGCATCGACACAAAAAGGTATTTGTGCGCTGACGTTTGTTGATGATCAGGCGGATGCTTTGAACAAATTAATATCGCAATTTCCTCAAGCGGTTTTTATAGAACAGTCAGATGTATTTCAGCACAGTGCATTAGCGATTTTACAACATCATCCCAACCAGTTAGCGCAGATTAAATTGCATTTAAAAGGCACCGATTTTCAGTTAAAAGTTTGGCAAAGCCTACTCAAAATCCCGATGGGGCAGCTCTCAACCTATGGTCAGCTTGCCAAAGCGATTGATCATGCCAAAGCTGCTCGGGCAGTTGGTACAGCCATCGGCAGTAATCCAGTTGCTTTTCTGATTCCGTGTCATCGGGTGATTCAAGCAACGGGCGCACTCGGTGGCTATGAATGGGGAAGCGTTCGTAAAACGGCAATGATTGGTTGGGAAGGAGTACATAGTCATGCAACTGTTTGATATCGAAGCCGATCCTAATCATAACCATTTGCCTTATGATGGAATGGTGCAGTATTACGGCAAAGTCATGCAGCGCTTGGTTGCGGATGATTATTTTGACAAGCTTATGCACAACATTGCATGGGAAAATGATCAAGCGATCATTTTTGGTCGGCAGATTATTACCAAACGAAAAGTGGCATGGTATGGCGATCAAGCCTTTGAATATACCTATTCCAATATCAATAAATATGCCCTGCCGTGGACGGCTGAACTATTACAATTAAAACAGTTAGTGGAAAAATTAACAGGTGAGATGTTTAATTCCTGCTTGCTCAATCTTTATCATAGCGGTGATGAAGGTATGGCGTGGCATAGCGATGGCGAAACCGATCTTAAAAAAGATGGTGCAATCGCATCTTTAAGCTTTGGTGCAGAACGTAAATTTGCCTTTAAGCATAAACAAACCAAAGAAAAAATTGAGCTTTATTTAGAGCATGGCAGTTTATTGGTGATGAAAGACACCACGCAAAGTCATTGGTTGCACCGTTTACCGCCAACCAAAAAAGTCAGTAATCCACGTATCAATTTAACCTTTAGAACCATTACGTCAATCTCAACTTCTCACAAATAATAAATTTATAGAAATCAAATACATGTATATTTTTCATATTTAGTAAATCCTCCCCAACCCTCCTTTTTCAAAGGAGGGAGTCTTGCGAACCCTATACAGCATAAAATTCGTGCAGAAGTCCCCCTTTAGAAAAGGTGGATTTAGGGGGATTTTATGAATTTAGACCAATTTAACGTTTAGAACCATTATCCATCGACCATAAAAAAGGACTGAAAATTTCAGTCCTTTTTTAGTTAATCCCTATTTACGACTGCTATAGTCGCAGCGGAGTTCCCCTCTTTATTAAAGAGGGACTAGGGGAGATTACTTATGCTTGACCCTGCGCATCACCTTCAGTTTGAAGACGTTGCATGTTGGCTTCAAATTCAGCATCGAAGTTGATTGGGCTCAATAACAATTGTGGGAAACTACCCTTGGTCACTAAATCGTTCACCGCTTCACGTAAGAACGGGAACAAGATATTTGGGCAATATGCACCCAAAATATATGGAAGACGATCTTCTTCAACATTGTCGATCAAGAAAATGCCTGATTTTGTAAGTTTGGCGCCAAGGCTTTCTTTGCAAG
>DAOMAH010000151.1:0-4884 GCA_035426725.1 Acinetobacter sp. | reverse complement strand
AGCATTATTGATGGTGAAGCGCGCGAAGTAAAACCTGAGCAAAAGAAAATTGATTTTAAAGATGTGAATTAACTTAATTCATAAAAAAGCACATTCTTTAATGTGCTTTTTTATGTCTGCTTTTCAGCATTAGCAGCGGGTTGTTCAATTTGAGAAGACGTATTAGCCTCTTTTTCGCTTGGTCTGTAGTGACTCGCAGGGAGCGTCGTGATTTCATTTTCGGATTGCTTATATTTACGACTCCGATTTGCACGTTCACGGAATCCGCCTTTATTGATCAATTGAGTCATCGTCATGCATCCTGAAAATTGACAGAAATATTTTAACAAAGGATTTGCATCATCCATAAGCATTCTTAACGAAAATTTGGATGAAAAATAGTCAAACTGAAGTGTTGGAATAATTTTGTTAAATTAAATGAATTGTATATAAAAGCTGATTGTAATCTTGCCTAGTTTTTCATAGGATAAAAAACAGCAATTTAAATGCTGCAATAAAAAAAATAATCAGGAGGAATAGATGATGTTGTATCAATATCATTGTGCTTGTTGTGACAAGGTGGTCGCATCAACCGATAAATCGTGCCCTTATTGCGGTTCACAACATATTCGTAGCCCTTACGGCTTATGGATGTTTTGTATTGCGGCTTGTTTTGCACTTATTGTCGTCATCAAACTTGGACACTTGTACTCAGAACATCAACAGGACGATCGTCCAATTCGAAACAATTCAATTTTTGAGATGTTTAATCAACAAGATAATAATTCGAGTTCCTGATTTAGTTCACTAAATTAAAGTTGCTCAATAAACTAATGTACTCAATAAAAAAAGCCCGCATTGTCTGCGAGCTTTTTAGAAAAAGACAGAATGGCTTATAAGCCTGCTGCATCTTTTAAGATTTCAACTTTATCGGTTTTTTCCCATGTAAATGCAGTGTCTGAACCCTCTCGACCGAAATGACCATAAGCAGCAGTTTGCTTATACATTGGTTGAATCAAGTTCAACATGCGAGTAATACCATATGGACGTAAGTCAAAATGTTCACGTACCAATTGAATAATCAATTCATCTGAGATTTTTGCAGTATTGAACGTGTTGATTGAAATAGACGTTGGTTCTGCAACACCAATTGCATAACTGACCTGAATTTCACACTTTTCGGCCAAACCAGCAGCAACAATATTCTTTGCTACATAACGACCAGCATACGCCGCAGAGCGGTCAACTTTTGATGGATCTTTACCAGAGAACGCACCACCACCGTGACGCGCCATACCACCGTATGTATCTACAATAATTTTACGACCAGTTAAACCACAGTCACCCACAGGCCCACCAATCACAAAAATACCCGTTGGGTTAATGTGGAACTTAGTATCAGCATGGAACATATCTGCAGGAATAACTTTTTTCACAATTTCTTCAATTACGGCTTCTTTGAGCTGTGCTTGAGTAATCTCTGGATCATGTTGAGTCGACAACACTACTGCATCTAAACGGACAGGTTTACCATTTTCATAAGCAAATGTTACTTGGCTTTTCGCGTCTGGACGTAACCAAGCCAGTTGACCTGAACGACGTAATTCAGCTTGTTTTTCAACTAAACGATGCGCATATAAAATTGGAGCAGGCATCAAAAACTCAGTTTCATGGCTCGCATAACCAAACATTAAACCTTGGTCACCTGCACCTTGTTCTTCTGGTTTTTGACGGTCTACACCTTGAGCAATGTCAGGTGATTGCTTGCCAATCATATTAATGACCGCACAAGTTGTACCATCAAAACCTAAATCTGAGTGATGATAACCAATACCATTTACGGTTTGGCGAACAATCGCTTCAAAGTCGACATTGGCAGTGGTGGTGATTTCACCCGCTAGAACAACCGCACCCGTTTTTACTAAGGTTTCACAAGCGACACGTGCGAATGGGTCTTCTTTTAGAATCGCATCTAAAATTGCATCACTAATTTGGTCAGCCATTTTGTCTGGATGACCTTCACTTACAGATTCTGAAGTAAAAACAGCATACTCGCGCATGAACGTCCTATCATGGTTATTTTAAAAAAAGACAGAGTATGTTACATCGACTTGACGCAGAGGACTAGCACAAGCTGACTAAATTGCATGAATTTATTTCATTTATGGGGTGGTTTTATTGATAACATCATCAAGAATACTGATATTTACTAGTCGATGAAAATTTAATTTTCGCTGAACCTATTTATCTTGTTAAATCAAAGCCTGCTTAGAAGGATACACCGCAGCATTATTTACCTATTTTTGTCAAATCCAGCAATGAAAAATAAGAAATATATTGGATTAGGCTTTACCCACTGGCGTTTTTTTAAGACAATAGTCGCAGTTTCTGCAAGATGTTTTCTCATCTTCACTCAATTTCTGATTTAAACGGATTCTGACTTATGACAACCCCTTTAAATGAACGTCGTGTTGCAAATGCAATTCGTGTCTTGGCTATGGATGCTGTGCAACAAGCAAATTCAGGGCATCCTGGTGCTCCAATGGGGATGGCAGATATCGCAGATGTCGTTTGGCGTGAATTTTTAAATCATAATCCAACCAATCCACAATGGGCAAATCGCGACCGATTTGTCTTGTCGAATGGTCATGGCTCGATGTTGCAATATGCATTATTGCATTTAACAGGTTATGAGTTATCGATTGAAGATTTAAAACAATTTCGCCAATTACATTCTAAAACACCAGGGCATCCAGAACTTGGCTATGCACCGGGTATTGAAACAACCACTGGCCCATTAGGTCAGGGTATTGCCAATGCAGTTGGTTTTGCGTTGGCTGAAAAAACCTTAGCTGCACAATTTAATAAAGATGATATTCAAGTTGTTGATCACTTCACTTACTGTTTCTTAGGTGATGGCTGCTTGATGGAAGGTATTTCTCACGAAGTATGTTCACTTGCAGGGACGTTAGGCCTAGGTAAGTTGATTGCTTACTATGATGACAACGGTATTTCGATTGATGGTGAAGTGGAAGGTTGGTTCAGTGATGATACTGAACAGCGTTTCAAAGCGTATGGCTGGCAAGTAATTCGTGTCGATGGTCATGACGCTGCTGCAATTCGTCAAGCAACCATTGATGCTAAAGCTGAAAGCAATAAACCTACGATCATTATGTGTAAAACCATTATTGGTTTAGGTTCGCCAAATAAGCAAGGTAAAGAAGATTGCCACGGTGCGCCGCTAGGTAAAGACGAAATCGTTTTAACGCGTGAAGCATTGGGTTGGAAAGAAGATTCATTTGTTATCCCTGAAGATGTTTATGCCGCTTGGAATGCAAAAGAAAAAGGTCAAAGTGCTGAATCGGCGTGGAATGAATTGTTTGCGCAATACAAAGCAAAATACCCAACGGAAGCAACTGAATTATTACGTCGTATCAATGGTGATTTACCTGCTGAATTTACTGCTCAAGCAGATGCGTTCATTGCAGAAACCAACGCAAAAGCTGAAACGATTGCCACACGTAAAGCAAGCCAAAATACCTTACAAGCCTTTGGCCCATTACTGCCTGAATTGTTAGGCGGTTCTGCGGACTTAGCAGGTTCAAACTTAACGCTTTGGAAAGGTTGCCAAGGTGTTCAAGATAATCCAGCAGGGAACTACGTGTATTACGGCGTTCGTGAATTCGGTATGACTGCCATCGCGAATGGCGTGGCTTTACACGGTGGTTTTGTTCCTTATGTTGCAACCTTCTTGATGTTTATGGAATATGCGCGTAATGCAGTGCGTATGTCTGCATTGATGAAGCAGCGTGTGATTCATGTTTATACGCATGACTCGATCGGTTTAGGTGAAGATGGACCTACACATCAACCTGTAGAACAAATCGCATCGTTACGTGGTACGCCAAACTTAAATACTTGGCGTCCATGTGACACCGTTGAAGCAGCTATTTCTTGGAAATCTGCGCTTGAACGTAAAGATGGCCCAACAGCACTGATTTTCTCTCGCCAAAACTTACCATTCCAAGCGCGCGATGAAGCTCAAATTCAAAATGCTGCAAAGGGTGGTTATGTACTTGCTAAAGAAAAAGGCGAGTTAAAAGCAATCATCATTGCAACAGGTTCAGAGGTTTCATTAGCAATGGAAGCCTATGCACAACTTGAAGGTGTACGTGTAGTGTCTATGCCATGCGCAGAAGAATTTGTGAAGCAAGATGCGGCTTACCGTGAAGCAGTATTACCTGCAAGTATTCGTGCGCGTGTTGCAGTTGAAGCTGCGCATGTGGATTATTGGTGGAAGTTTGTTGGTTTAGATGGCAAAGTGATTGGTATGACTACATACGGCGAATCTGCACCAGCCAAAGACTTATTTGAATTCTTTGGAATCACCACTGATGCAGTTGTTGCTGCGGTTAAAGAACTGACTGCTTAATGATTTAAGTGGTATAAGTGGTATAAGAGAGCGTTCCTGTTGGGGCGCTTTTTTATGCAAACTCATTTTATCAAATGAATATTGATTATACTTAAAGGAGTTATTAAATATTCTCTTATTCAACAGGTTAAACAACAAGGATTATGGCTTACATATACCCATATTTATTTTCAATAATTTGTAAAATTGCTGCTAACCATACTGATCATTTTTTGCCTGATGAATGGGGCGTGAAATTTAGAAATGCTTTATTTGAACAAAGTCTTATGGCTGAACTTATAGGTTTTGATGAAGAAATTCTTTTCACAGAAGACCCTAAACAGAATCTATTTGAATATCAAATATTTAAATATACAAACAGTTTAATTCAGAATTTGAAAGACGTTGAAAATTTATCTATTTGGCGAGTCTTTGGAGTCAATTGTATTGATGAGTATCAAACACAATTTTTGAAGATGGCAAGCTTAAATATG
>DAOMAH010000150.1:0-4900 GCA_035426725.1 Acinetobacter sp. | reverse complement strand
TGGTAACCATAACGAACACCGTCAAAACGTTGTAAGTTAGATGAAGCTTCAGCAGGCGCAATGAGATAATAGGTTGGAACATAAGCATCTGTCATGTTGAGATCAATCTCAACCAAGATTGCACCCATTTCCTCAAGCTTTTTCAATGATTCTTCTACGCGCGCTTTTACTCCTGCGTCGAGTCCAGCGACATTAAAATATTGCTTTGGAATACCAATGCGTAAGCCTTTGATGGACGTGCCATTCAAATTGGCAAGGTAGTCATCTACAGGTTGATCCATCGAAGTTGAATCTTTAGCATCATGACCTGCCATCACATTCATCAAATAAGCACAGTCTTCGGCAGAACGAGCCATTGGACCGCCTTGATCGAGCGATGATGCATAAGCGATCATACCGAAGCGAGAGACACGACCATACGTCGGTTTCAGCCCTGTAAGACCACAGAATGATGCAGGTTGACGGATTGAACCGCCTGTATCTGTTCCTGTTGCAAACGGTGCGAGATCAGCCGCGACAGCCGCTGCAGAACCACCTGATGAACCACCTGGTACTCGATCGAGTGCCCACGGATTTTTGGTTGCGCCATAATATGAACTTTCAGAAGTTGAGCCCATGGCGAACTCATCCATATTCACTTTACCTAAAGTCACCAAACCAGCAGCTTTGGCTTTTGCAACCACAGTTGCATCGTATGGTGAAATAAAATTATCCAGTATTTTTGAACCCGCCGTGGTTTTAATCCCTTGGGTACAAAAAATATCTTTATGCGCCAGTGGAATACCTGTGAGGGCAGTCGCATTGCCAGCTGTGCGTACTGCATCGGCTGCATCTGCTTGAGCAATAGCGTGTTCAGGCGTAACTGTCACGTAACTTTGTACATGCGTATCAATCTTTTCAATACGCTTTAAATAATGCTCGGTGAGTTCACGAGCAGAAAACTTTGCTTGGCTTAAACCTTCGGAAAGTTCACGAATGGATAAACGATGTAAATCAGTCATAAGAAATATTTCTTTACGTTTAATTTAATAGAATGGTTCAACTGAATAGAGATTATTCAATAACACGTGGCACTAAATACAAACCGTCTTGCACCGCAGGGGCAACCGCTTGATAGTCCTCACGATGGTTAGTTTCGCTGACCACATCGGCACGTAAGGGCTGTGGATGGTCAAATGGGCTTTTTAATGGCTCAACATTATCGGTATTAATGCCTTTTAAGCTTTCCATCATGCCTAGAATTTTATTTAAACTTTGAGCATATTCAGCGGATTGCGCATCATTGAGCGATAAGCGAGCAAGATGTGCTATTGACGCAACGGTTTGCGCATTTAAGTCCGTTGTCTGTTGAGCATCTGATGATGTAGACATAACTTTACCTAATTCAGTATCAAAAAATTTCAAAATATCGTGCGTTATAATAAGCGATTGACTTGTTCAAAGCATCACATTTAGTTAAAGTTGCCACCTTGTATCATATAAAGTTTAACTGAGAACGCCCCCGTGATTCTAAAACGACTAATTGGCTTGTTTTCGCCGGATTTAGCCATTGATTTAGGTACTGCAAATACCCTGATTTATGCACCAGGCCGCGGCATTATATTAAATGAACCGACTGTTGTGGCGATTCGCCATAGTGGTTCGCAAAAAATCGTGGCTGCTGTTGGTCTTGATGCTAAACAAATGTTAGGCCGTACACCAGCGAATATTTCAGCAATTCGCCCAATGAAAGACGGCGTGATTGCTGATTTTGAAGTCACTGAAACAATGCTGAATCAGTTTATTGGCAAAGTACATGAAAAGCGTTTATTTCCACCTGCACCGCGTGTAGTGGTCTGTGTACCATGTAAATCGACTTTAGTCGAACGCCGTGCCATTCGTGAAGCCGTATTTAATGCAGGCGCACGTGATGTCCGTTTAATTGAAGAGCCGATGGCGGCTGCAATTGGCGCGGGTATGCCAGTTGAGCAAGCATGTGGTTCGATGGTTATTGATGTCGGTGGTGGAACCACTGAAATCGCAATCATTTCATTACAAGGTTGTGTTTACGCAGACTCATTGCGTATTGGCGGTGATGTGTTTGATGAGCAAATCATCAACTACGTGCGTAAAGCGCATGGTTGTGTAATTGGTGAAACCACTGCTGAAATCATCAAAAAAGAAGTCGGTATGGCTATTTCAGATGGTAAAATACTTGAAATTGAAGTGCGTGGTCGTAACTTGGCTGAAGGCGTACCTCGTGCTATTACCGTGACCTCAGATGAAATTACCCAAGCAATTTCTGAACCACTGCAAAGCATTGTCAGAGCAGTGAAATCGGCACTTGAACAAACGCCTCCTGAACTTTCATCTGATATTGCAGAGCGTGGTATCGTGTTGACAGGTGGTGGTGCATTACTACGTAATCTCGACAAACTTCTTGCGCAAGAAACAGGACTCCCTGTAATTGTTGCAGATGATCCTTTAACTTGTGTCACTCGTGGTGGCGGTAAAGTATTAGAGTTCTTTGACAATCCTAACCATGACATGCTTTTTGTTGGTTAAATCATAAGGACGAGGCGGTGCAACCGAATCTTTTTTCAAGGCAGCCGCCATCTTTTCGCTCTTTTATTATTGCGATTTTTACATGCTTAGTGGTGCTTTTCTTTGACTGGCGCATGCCGTATGTGATTCAACCGGCAAGGGATGTTTTGTACGCCGCGTATAATCCAATTTATGCGTTGGCGAGCTATCCTGTATTGTCGCGAGAATGGCTCAACCAACAAACCAAATCTGAAGCGCAATTGCGTCGTGAAAACACCGCGATGCAAGCTGAGTTACTACAAGCCCAAGTCCGTCTACAAAAACTCTCTGAACTCTCTGCGGAAAATAACCGTTTAAGGGGGCTTTTGGACACACCTTTGATTATTGATGGTCGTATTCAAATTGCAGAAGTGATTGGTACAGATGCCGATCCACTGCGTCATATCATTATTATTAATCGTGGTTCAATTGACCATTTAAGAGTTGGGCAAACGGTTTTAGATGACAAGGGGATTATGGGGCAGATTATTAATGTCTACCCGCATAGTGCTCGGATTATGCTGCTTTCTGACAAAGAGCATTCGCTGTCGGTACGATTAGAACGGACAGGCATGCGTGCAATCGTGTCTGGAACAGGTGATTTGGGTCAGTTGAAAATGGAATATGTACCGACCAGTGCCAATATTAAAGCGGGAGATAAAGTGTTTAGCTCAGGTTTGGGTGAGCATTTCCCAGCAGGCTATTTGGTAGGTACGGTATCTAAAGTCAGCCGTCACACCACAGGTGAATTTGCTGAAATTGATGTTGTACCAGCGGCACAATTGGCAAGTGGTCATCATGTGGTGGTGTTATTTTCAGAATCCTTAGCGAAGGAGCAGCCGTATGCCGATCGCTAAGCTCAATTATAAAACGCGTAAAGACCCACTTTGGATGATTATTTTTTCCATTGTGTTGGGCTCTGTACTGATGGTTTATCCAATGGCGTATGAAACATCGGGGTGGAGACCTTCGGTGATGCTCATGATTATGCTTTTTTGGATTCTTTATCAACCTGGCTGGTCGGGTGTCTGGTTTGCATTTGGCATGGGGATTTTTACCGATCTATTGCTCGATGCGCCTTTAGGACTGAATGCGCTGAGTTTTGTATTGATTACTTTCGGTATACGCTATTTTATTCGGGAACGGCGTATCCTCACCTTTGGTAATTCATGGGTGATTGCGGTCATTGCAATTGTCGCACATATTGCTTTTTTATGGTTGAGTCAAACCATTGCGGGAATACACTTTTCAATTACTCGCCATTGGCAGCCTATGCTAACCAGTATTTTGACGTGGCCACTGCTGTATTATTGTTTACATAAATGGCGCATATAATTTTAGCGTCGAGTTCACCTCGCCGCAAAGAACTGCTACAACAGTTAAGTTTAGATTTTGAAATCTATAGCCCAGATATAGACGAGGCTGTTTTAGAGGGTGAAACGGTTAATTGTTATGTTGAACGTCTAGCACGAGCCAAGGCGCAAGTGGTTGTTGATCTTTTTCCGAATGCAGTCGTCATTGCTGCCGATACAAGTTTAAGTTTTAAAGGGAAGATCATCGGCAAGCCTGAATCTAAACAACATGCTTTTGAAATATGGTCTGAGCTTTCAGGACAGTGGCATGATGTTTTTTCTGGATTGTGTGTGGCAACTAGCAGGCAGATGCTGAGTACCTTTGTCAAAACGGAAGTTCAATTCAAACGCCTAAGTCAGGTGGAGATGGAACATTATTGGGCGACTGGAGAACCGATAGGCAAAGCAGGCGCCTATGCGATTCAAGGAATAGCGGCTCAGTTTGTGCCTCAAATTCGCGGAAGTTATAGCAATGTTGTGGGTTTGCCTTTATATGAAACTACACAATTATTAGAAAGTATTCAGATGATGTAGTGAACGGTGATAATCGTTCCATAAAGAATTAATGAGAATTTTTATAAAATTTTGAGTTGGCTATGGCAGAAGAATTATTGATTAATGTGACGCCGATGGAATGTCGAGTTGCTTTAATTGAAAACGGTACCGTGAATGAATTATTCGTTGAACGCACGGCAAAGCGTGGTTTAGTGGGGAATATCTATCAAGGGAAAGTGGTGCGTGTTCTACCGGGAATGCAAGCTGCTTTTGTCGATATTGGATTGTCACGAACGGCATTTTTACATATTAATGATATGGTTTGGCCGCGTTCACAGCCGACACCAAATGTATTTGAATTGCTGCATCCTGGTCAAGTTCTTACCGTTCAGGTCATGAAAGACATGTTAGGAACTAAAGGGGCGCGTTTAAGTACCGACCTTTCGATTCCATCGCGCTATCTCGTTTTTATGCCTTATGGCAATCATATC
>DAOMAH010000149.1:0-4913 GCA_035426725.1 Acinetobacter sp. | reverse complement strand
ACTGTGAAATGGCTTGTGTTCCAATGCTATTTTTTAACAGTAGTCGAGAAAATGTCGAATTGACGATCGAGTGATTTAAAAATGACAAGTTTAGATGCAAGATTGCATCCTTTACAAATCTTGCATCCGATTTTTATCGTTTATGCTTTTAAATGATCTTCAAATTCTTCGCCAAGTTGCATGGCTAAGGCATTTCCAGACAAATCACCTGTGACTAAACCATATTCTTTTTGAAAGCGAAAAGTGAAACCACGGTTATCGGCCAAAGTCTTCACTGAATAGCCTAATTTTTCTAGCCAAATACGAAAGGCCAATAAATGCTTTGCTTTGACCACGGTATTTTTCATTTTAGAACTCCTTTTAATTTATATTTATTAATAAGGAGGCATAGCGATTATTTAAAGGCTAAATTCATAGATTTATTTATCAATATGTAACTCATGTAAAAATAGGTGCACTAAAACTGATCTTTGAGCAAACGAATTCGGGCAAATTCTTCGGCACTTTCCGTACGTAAAAAAGGATTGGTTTCTAGTTCTAATTCAATGGTACTCGGTAAAGTAATTTGATTTGCTTCTCTTAGTAATTTGACCTGTTCAAAGCGTTGCTGTAGTGCGAAATTTTCAGGTTCGACCGTCAATGCAAATTCTGCATTTGCAAGCGTGTATTCATGCGCACAATAGACTTTGGTTTGAATCGGCAACGCCGCCAGTCGATTGAGTGAGTGGTACATTTGTTCGGCTGTACCTTCAAAGATTCGTCCACATCCCATCGCAAACAGCACATCGCCGCAAAATACGCTTTCTATTTCTTCAATAAAATAAACGATATGTCCGAATGTATGACCTGGCGTAGCAATAATTTCAACTTTTAAATCATTAAAATAAAAATGATCGTTGTGTTGCAAAGGATGTGACAACAGCGGAATTTTAGTTAATTCATCCCGTGGGCCATAGACCACGATATTTTGATCAGATAGTAATCCTGACACGCCATCGGTGTGATCACGATGCCAATGGGTCAGCCAAATTTGTTTTAGCGTTAAGTGATGTTCAAGACAGAAGTCTTTGACCAAATTGGCTTCGGTGGGATCAATCACCACAACTTCTTTGGTTGAGCTATCTTCCAGCAACCAAATATAGTTTTTTAAGGCATTTTTAACATCAAGCACATGAATTTGATAAGCCATAGTCGAATCCTCATTGGTATATTTTGTGGTGATTTAGCGTAATTTCGCTAACCAATCACCAAGCATTTGCACCAGTTGTACTAAAAGTAACAACACGATGACAGTTAAGATCACCACGCTAGTATCAAAACGTTGATAACCATATGAAATCGCCAAATCACCAATGCCACCCGCACCGACTGCACCCGCCATTGCAGTCGCACCAATTAGCGTGATCGTGCCCGTCGTCAAATTTAAAATCAAGGAACTGCGTGCTTCAGGAATTACAAACTTCACGATGATTTGCCACGGATTTGCACCCATTGCTTGTGCAGATTCGATAATACCTTCATTCACTTCGAGTAATGAAGTTTCAATTAAACGACCCAAATAAGGCCCGACGTAAATGGTTAATGGCACAATTGCCGCCCATGTGCCAATTGAAGTGCCGACCAAGAGTTTGGTTAAGGGAATCACCGCAATCAGCAAAATAATAAAGGGTAGGGAGCGTAATGCATTCACAATCGGATTGAGGAAATAATACACTGCTCGATTGGGTAAAATACCGCCCGTGCGTGTGACCAGCAACGTGATACCTTGAATCATTCCCCAAATGCAACCAAAAAGCAGCGAAAAGAACACCATTTGAAAGGTTTCTTGTAGCGCAGTAACAAATTGATCAATGCTAAGTGAACTTTGCCAAAATGGGGCGGTGATTTGAGTGAGCCATTGTACGATTAAATCTCTCATGGGCTGACTCCAGATTGTTCAACTTTAACGCCGTGTTGCTCTAAGAACTGAATCGCTTGCTGAATAATGGTTTCATCGCCGAGCAGCTGTACAAACATTTGTCCAATCACTGTTCCATTAATTTCAGTCATATTGGCAAATAAAATATTTAGACTCAGATCAAACTGTTTAATCACCGCTTGAACCACAGTTTCTTGTGCCGATGTGCCTAAAAACTGCAAACTATAAATACTATTATGATGCTGATGTTCCAGATTATTTAAAATATTGATCGGTAGTTGCTGTTGTAAAACAGTTTGAATAAAAGTCTTCGTGGTGGGATGTTGCGGACGGCTGAAAATATCTAAAGTCGTTCCAGTTTCAATGACTTTTCCTGCTTCCATGACCGCCACATAATCACAGACCGATTCAATCACATCCATTTCATGTGTTACCATGACAATAGTAATACCTTGTTCTTGATTAATTTTTTTCAATAATGCCAAAACAGATTGTGTGGTTTGCGGGTCGAGCGCAGAGGTGGCTTCGTCGCAGAGTAAAATTTTAGGATGATTGGCAAGCGCGCGGGCAATCCCGACACGTTGCTTTTGACCGCCAGAAAGTTCATCAGGATACGCATCTTTTTTATGTTGTAAATCAATAAAATCCAGTAATTCAGCTAGTCGTTTTTGTCGCTCAATTTTACTGTGACCGAGTAATTTCAGTGGCATTTCAATATTTTCAGACACGGTTTTGCTTTGCAATAAATTGAAGTGCTGAAAGATCATACCAATATGCGCACGCTCTTGACGTAAAGTCCGTGCATCCATCGCAGTAAAATCTTGTTGGTTGATAATCACTTGTCCCTGAGAAGGGCGTTCAAGTAAATTGATCAAACGAATTAGCGTACTTTTACCTGCACCACTATAGCCAATAATTCCAAAAATACTGCCTGCTGGAATCTCAAGATTAATTTGATCCAGTGCATGAATGGTTTGATCTTTCAGCTGATAGTGTTTGGAAATATTTTTAAATTCGATCATGGCATCAATACTAAGCAAAAAAGAAAACAGGCAAAATCATTTTGCCTGTTTTATGGAAAAAATTAAATTACGAATTTGCGTCGGTGAAATAGCTGGTCGGTTTATTCACGTCGACTTTGGTGCCTGCAAAGTGTTTTTGCACGTATTGTTTAACCGCTTCGGTATGATACAACGAACCGACTTTTTGTAGTAAAGGATCATCTTTACGAGATTCAGCAGTTGCTAAAATGTTTACATTTAACTTGGTGCTTTGGTCAATCGGCTCATAAAAAATCGCATCTTTGAGTATGTTCAAGCCACCTTCCATTGCCAAAGTATTGCCCAATAAAATCGCATCGACTTCATCTTTAACTCGCACAGCAGTCGCCATCTGAATCGGCTTAATCACAATATTCTTTGAATTTTCAATAATGTCGGCAGGTGTGCCTTTGACTGGATCAAAGTCTGCTTTGAGCTTAATGATACCCGCAGTTTGTAATAACAATAATGCACGAGACTCATTGGCACCGTCATTTGGAATGGCAATGGTTGCACCATTTGCAAATTCATCAACTTTCTTGACCTTATTTGAATAAATCCCCATCGGTTCTAAATAAGTCGTTGAAACGGGTGCAATCTTATCTTTATTGGCAGCATTGAATGCCACAAGATAAGCATATGATTGGAATGCATTGAGATCGACTTCTTGATTTGCCACCGCCGTATTCATCGACACATAATCGGTAAAGTTTTTCACCTCAAGCTGAATACCTGCGGCTTTGGTCTCAGGTAAAGTGGCGATATAACGCCAAATATCGGCATCTGAACCAGTCGATGCGATCACAACGGTTTTTAATCCATTGGCAGTTTTTGAATCTATCTCATTTTGATCAGCTTGTTTGCTGCATGCGGCAAGCAAGATGACCGATAACGTGACTAAAAGAGTTATTAGCTTTTTCATGGAAAAATCCTAATCGAAACAATGCTAAGAATGATGATGATCTTTCTAGCATTTATGATTTTAAGCAATTTGTATGTTGCAAATTGGCATCAACTGAAAGCGGATTGGTTTATCTAAAATCGCAATATTCAATGATCTGCCTGCAACAATAAGGAGATAGAGATTACATTAGCCATGAAATTGAATTAAAACGACTATTCATTATCGACAATTGAATATGAATAAACTGAAATTAAGTCAAAGCAATCGCTAAAAATTTTGTCGATTATAGCCATAATTTACCATTTGATATAGTTGGATGGTTTGCATTGTAAGGTTCACAAGTCAGATGTTCTCATCAAAATAATTTGATGGGAAAATTAAACCAATGATAATTCTATTAAATTTTTAGCTTGGTATTTCATCTAGTAAGTTAAAGTCTAATTATATGTTTTTATGAATTTTATTTCTGAATCTTTGATAAAAGCCTGATTTCGAAGAGCCAAAAAAAACCTTCCGAAGAAGGTTTTTTATTCAGAGAAATTTTATTCAGCATTTTCACGCGCAATGGCACGATAGCCAATATCGGTGCGGTATTGCATTCCGTTGAACGTCACTTGGCTACAGACTTCTAAGGCATTAATTTGCGCTTCAAGTACGGTGTCACCGAGTGCAGTCACGCAAAGTACCCGTCCACCCGAAGTGATGATATGACCATCTTCTGTGGTTGTTGTGCCTGCATGGAAGATTTTAGTATCTTCTGGCGATTGACCAATACCTGAAATCACATCACCTTTACGTACAGTGTCAGGATAGCCTTCGGCAGCAAGGACTATACCAATGGATTTACGCTCATCCCATTCCGCTTCTTTCGGTAAATTTCCCGCAATACCTGCTTCAACCAAATCAACCAAAGATGATTTTAAACGCATCATGATTGGCTGAGTTTCAGGGTCACCAAAACGGCAGTTGAACTCGATCACTTTAGGCTGACCTTGTTCATCAATCATTAGTCCAGCGTACAAGAACCCTGTATAGACATGACCATCCGCCG
>DAOMAH010000148.1:0-4925 GCA_035426725.1 Acinetobacter sp. | reverse complement strand
CTTTTAGCCACTGCATGACATCTGCATCGATGCGAACCGTAGTTACTTGTTTAGTCGGCTTGTAAAAAGGATTCTGCACTGCATTTTTCCAAAAACTTTCATCAAGTTCAGGAATGTCTGAAAAATCTATTTCACTGTCTGGTCGCTTAGCCAAAGCTTCAAGTCTTGCCTTCTGCTCATCAGACAAAACAGGAACATTATTCAAATTTACCTTGTAGGTAACGATTTTGCTCATATTGTTTCCTCTCTTTTTTATCTGCCTGACGTGCTGAAATAATACGGATATGGTCGATTCCATTATGGTCTTGTACTGTGTGAGCAACCAATAAAACCGTTTGCCCTTGTATAAGTCCTATGGCTTGCCAACGGTATTCACCATTTTCAAAGCGATCTTGCTGAAATAAGGCATAAGCATCATAGAAAATTAATGTTGCGTCTTCAAAAGCGACACCATGCTTTTGAAGGTTTTTCTCTGCTTTATGCTCATCCCATGAAAACTGAATTTCCATAGATGCGTTACTTTTGTTAATACAAATATGTTAATACAAAATTATATGAAATAGCAAATAAGACTATTATTTAACCTTGTTTACTCCAGCCCCTTAATCTTTACTTTTCAATACCCGATAGACCGAAGCAATCCCAACACCTACTGCATTGGCTATTTCCTGCTTGCTCATATTACCCTGCTTGTTTAGCTCAAAAATCCGCTTATGCTTTGCAGTATTGGCTTTCTTTCCTGTTGGCACATAACCTGAACGCGCTAAGCCTTGCTTGATGCGTTCTTTGCGTTTTTCATTGTCTAATCGTGCCATTGTTGCCAATAGATCAATGAGCAGATTATTGATCAGATCTAAGATTGAACCAGTAATGTCATCGCTACCTGCTAACAACGTGTGTGTAGTGGGTAGATCCATGACCACCAAGCGTAAACCTTTGGCCTTAATTCTGGTTTTTAAAGTATCGAAATCTTCAGCCGTTAGTCTGGTCAAGCGATCAACAGATTCAATCAGTAAAATATCTTTTGACGCTGCATCACTTAGCAATTTATTTAATGCAGGACGTTCTAGTTTAGTACCAGAGATATTTTCGCAATACACCTCATGCTGTGTACTGAAAGCCTGTGAGAAATGAATAAGCTCATTCAGCACACGTTCGGCATCCTGATCTTTGGTTGAGGCGCGAAGATAGATTCTAATCGTTGTCATTATTTTATAGACTTAAAATGTAAGATAAAACGATAATATAGTAGTTTAACTATAAAAATATAGTCTAATGATAGTTATTTTATCATTAAGTGGATTTCTTATTTGCTTATAGCTTAATGATAGGTTTTAGTATCACTGCTAAACTAGTTATTTCAACTTTGTTGGATTACCAGCTTTGTCACGAAAATAAGCCAATAATTAAAATCTATAAAGGAATTCTAATAAATACAACTGTTTTAGTTGGTATTAATTCCGAGTATTTTAGTCTGTTTTATATAATATAAGTCATTGTTTATATTTAATATATTAATATATTAAATGCTTTATTTTTAATATTAAAAATTGCATAATAGTGTTACATTTATGTAGCACAAGCAAAACTATTTAATGAATATTTTTAGTCGCTCTAAAGGCAATGTAAATCAAAAACTTATTCATGAAATTATTTTAATTCTGGTAATCAAAATTTTCTTTTTATTGCTAATTAAGCATATCTGGTTTTCTGCACCTGTTGTTCCTAAAGGGGATGACATCAATATTGAGCAGCACTTTCTTGGCAATTCCAGCCAGTCTGTCCGTGAGGAAATTTCTCCATGATTAGTGAAACTGTAGTGGACTTATCGCGCATGCAATTTGCAATGACCGCGCTTTACCACTTTTTGTTTGTACCTTTAACGCTGGGTTTAGCATTTATTCTTGCCATTATGGAGTCTGTTTATGTACTGACAGGCAAAGAAATTTATAAGGACATGACCAAGTTTTGGGGCAAGTTATTTGGTATTAATTTTGCGTTAGGGGTAACTACTGGTTTAACCATGGAGTTCCAGTTTGGCACTAATTGGGCATATTACTCACACTATGTGGGCGATATTTTCGGTGCGCCTTTGGCCATTGAAGGCTTGATGGCATTCTTTTTAGAATCAACCTTTATTGGTTTGTTCTTTTTTGGCTGGGATCGTTTAAGTAAGATGCAGCATTTGGGGGTCACTTGGCTGGTAGCTATTGGTTCTAACCTATCTGCATTATGGATTTTAATTGCAAATGCTTGGATGCAAAATCCGGTTGGCGCAGAATTTAATTACCACACGATGCGCATGGAACTCACCGATTTTGCAGCCTTGGTATTTAATCCTGTAGCGCAAGTGAAGTTTGTACATACTGTGTCTTCAGGCTATGTGACCGGTGCTATTTTTGTATTGGCTATATCAAGTTTTTACTTGCTGAAGAAACGCGACTTACCATTTGCACGTCGCTCATTTGCCATTGCTTCCGTATTTGGTTTGGCGTCCGTGCTTTCGGTAATTATTCTGGGTGATGAATCTGGCTACGAGTTAGGTGAAGTTCAAAAAGTTAAATTAGCTGCTATTGAAGCAGAATGGGAAACTCACCCTGCCCCAGCCAGCTTTACGTTATTTGGAATCCCAAATAGGGAAACCATGACCACAGAATATCGGGTTGCTATTCCTTATGCCTTAGGTCTGATCGCCACGCGCTCTCTGGATGGTCAGGTTACTGGCATTAAAGATTTAATGGTTGAACATGAAGCTCGTATTCGTAAGGGAATGCTTGCTTATGGCGACTTAGAAAAACTACGTGCTGGCGATAATTCTCCAGAACGTATTGCATCATTTGAAGTGAACCAAAAAGATTTAGGTTACGGTTTATTGCTTAAGAAATACACCAATAATGTGGTTGATGCTACCGAACAACACATTCAAAAGGCAACGCAGGACACTATTCCTAACGTGAGTTTATTGTTCTGGTCGTTCCGTGCCATGGTTGGCTCGGGCATGCTGATGTTGCTGCTATTTTTACTAGCGACTTATGTGACAGTGAAGCGTAATGCTGAACAAAAACCATGGTTGCTTAAATTTGCGGTTCTGGCGCTCCCATTACCGTGGATTGCCACACAAACTGGCTGGATTGTGGCCGAAAGTGGTCGTCAACCGTGGTCAATTGGTGAAATTTTACCAGTTCATTTGTCTACTTCTACCCTTAGCAGTGGCGACATTATTGGTTCCATCGCAGCACTAGCAACGTTTTATACCGTGCTGTTGATTATAGAAATGTACCTTATGATTAAGTTTGTGCGCTTAGGGCCAAGTAGCTTGCACACTGGCCGTTATCACTGGGAACTTGAAGACGCGAAATTGGCTCAAAATGCTGACTTAGCGACTAAAAGTGAAGTGACCAACAAACCAAATCAGGAGCTCTAATCATGCTGATGGATTATGAAGTTTTAAAACTAGTGTGGTGGATTTTAATTGGTGTGCTGTTGATTGGCTTTGCACTTACCGATGGCTTTGACATGGGTTCTATGGTTTTAATGCCATTTGTTGGCAAAACTGACAAAGAGCGTCGCGCTGCGATTAACAGTATTGCCCCGCACTGGGAAGGCAATCAGGTTTGGTTTGTCACTGCTGGTGGTGCCTTATTTGCTGCATGGCCAATGGTCTATGCAGTGGCATTCTCTGGCATGTATTGGGCCATGTTTCTGGTATTGTTTGCGCTATTTTTAAGGCCAGTCGGCTTTGATTATCGCAGCAAATCAGAGAATACCAAATGGCGTAATGCATGGGATTGGGCATTGTGTGTTGGCAGCCTCGTACCCGCTTTAGTGTTTGGTGTGGCATTTGGTAACCTATTTTTAGGTATTCCATTCACGCTTGATGAGTTCATGCGTTCTACCTATCAAGGTAACTTGTTTGGCTTACTAAATCCGTTTGCATTGTTAGTTGGCGTTGTCAGTGTTGCGATGCTTTGTGCCCATGGTGGTGCATGGTTAATGCTACGTACTGATGGTGCCTTAGGCGAACGCTCACGCAAAGCAACTCAGCTCATGTCACTGGTGTATTTGGTGACGTTTATTACTGCAGGTGCTTGGTTAATGTTTGGTATTGAAGGCTATATGCTGGTTAATATTGCTGACGTAAACACGGCACTTAATCCGCTGCAAAAAACCGTTACTGTTGCTGGTAATTCAGGTTGGATGAATAACTACAGCATCTACCCGATTATGATGATTGCACCAGTAATGGGTATTTTAGGCGGCATGATCGCATTGTTCAGTAGTAGTACTAAACGTGAAGGCTTAACGTTCTTGGGTACAAGCATTGCTGTTATCGGCACCATTTTAACCGCTGGCTTTGCACTGTTCCCGTTTGTGTTGCCGTCTAGCCTAGATCCATTGGCCAGCTTAACTATGTGGGATGCGGTATCTAGCCATAAAACCATGGGCGTGATGTTTATTGCAGCCTGTATTTTTGTGCCGCTAATTTTAATTTATACCCTGTGGGGCTACGTAAAAATGTGGGGCAAGCATAATGATCAAACCATTGATGCTAATCCTCATGGTCTTTACTAAATTAGTTTAATTACCCTGATTCCCTCGTAACCCAAGGGAATCATCTTAATATTGTTGGAGAAAGAATATGTGGTATTTCGCATGGATTTTGGGAATTTTACTGGCGTGCTGTATGGCCATTTTATGTGCCGTGTGGTTAGAACAAACCCAAACCTTAGACAAATAATAGAATGCCCACCTTTGCTGAAAAACTATCTAGCAAACGACCAGATGATGCAGGAGTAGCAATGAATAGTTATCCGCTGATATCCACTTATGATCGGGTCTTTTATAAGGCAAGGGCAAAATGGCTGTCTTTTCTGCTGGCAACGCCATTGTCTTTAGTGTTTTTGATTCATCCTGCTCTAATGTTA
>DAOMAH010000147.1:1339-4944 GCA_035426725.1 Acinetobacter sp. | reverse complement strand
TCCATGCGACTGTTCGTGATCCATCAAAGCAAGATAAAATTCAACATCTTTATGATCTTGCTGAAAAATCGAGCGGAGAAATTCATTTTTTTAAAGCAGACCTACTTAATGCGGGCTCATTTGATGACGCAATGCAAAACTGTGAAATCGTCATTCATACCGCATCTCCCTTTGTTGTGACCAATTTTAAAGACGCGGTAAAAGACATTATCGAGCCTGCTGTGAAAGGTACTGAAAATGTTTTAGACAGTGTGGATCGAACTGAATCAGTCAAACGTGTGGTACTTACTTCAAGTATTGCATCCACTTATGGCGATGCTGCTGAAATTAAGAATACACCGAATAATGAGTTTAATGAAAGTCATTGGAATGACACCAGTAATGAAACGCATCAGCCATATTCATATTCAAAAGTGGCGGCGGAACGCAAAGCATGGCAAATGGCAGAGCAACAAAGTCGTTGGGATTTAGTTTGTGTCAACCCTGCTTTGGTGATGGGGCCATCACTTACGGACACAAGCCAGTCTGGCAGTATTGAGGTGTTACAACAGTTCGCCAATGGTACGACCATGTTCGGTGTACCGCCAATGTGGAATGGCATCGTCGATGTTCGCGATGTCGCGGATGCACACGTAGCCGCAGCTTTGAATCCACAGGCGAACGGTCGTTATATTATTTGCGGTGGGTCGTTGAGCTTATTGGAAATGGGTAAAGCCTTAACAAAAAGATTTGGCTACAAATATCCATTTCCACATTTTACCGTTCCAAAATCTGCTTTTGGGGTGATCGCGCCAGTCTTAGGTTATTCACGTCAATTTGTACGTTTGAATATGGGTTACCCGATCTATTTTAACGCTGAACGTAGCGTTAAAGAACTTGGTGTTGAATATCGAGATATTAAGGAAAGTGTATGTGAACATTTCCAACAATTGCTGGATGATGGCATTGTGAAAAAATATATTTAATCAAACAAAAGGCGGCTTTCATGCCGCCTTTTTCATAAGTTGATTCTGACCCCAATATACCAAGAAATTAAGCTTCATACTGCGCCAAAAAATCCAAAAACTCTTGCTCATTCATCACACGAATTTCTAATTTCTGCGCTTTATCCAGCTTACTTCCTGCTTTATCTCCTGCCACTACACATTTGGTTTTACTCGAAACACTGCCACTAACGCGCGCGCCTAAAGCCTGAAGTTTTTGCGTGGCTTCATCACGCCCCATCGTTTCTAATGTTCCTGTCACCACCCAACTCTCACCATTCAGCGGTTGGCGTGTAGGTGCAGTCGGTGCATCCCAATGTAATCCTGCTAACAATAGGCGATCTAACACTTCAATGTTATGCGGAGCTTGGAAAAAATCAGCGATCCATTCTGCTGTAATGTCGCCTACATCTGGCGTTCGTTTCAGCGCATCAACATCAGCTGATTTCAGAGCTTCTAAAGTTTGGAAGGTTTGTGCCAACATGCGTGCTGTAGTTTCGCCCACGCCACGAATCCCTAAAGCATAAATAAAACGCGCCAAAGTCGTTTTCTTACTGGCTTCGATTGCATCAATCAGGTTTTGAACAGATTTTTCGCCCATTTTTTCAATGGTTAATAGCGTATCGCGGTGTTCATGTAAATGGTAAATATCGGCGACATCTTTAAGTAAATCTAGGTGTAAAAGTGATTCTACCCAACGATCACCCAAACCTTCAATATCGAGTGCTTTACGCGAAACAAAATGACGAATTGCCTCTATGCGTTGTGCCGCACAATATAATCCACCCGAACAACGTGCCAATGCCTCACCCTCTGGCATTACCACAGGCGATTCACAGACTGGACAATTGGTAGGGAGATGAACTATTTCTGCATCGACAGGTCGGAACTCAGCCCACACTTTTTCTACTTTTGGAATCACATCTCCAGTCCGATACACGCTGACCGTATCGCCAACTCGCACATCTAAACGATGAATCTCACCTATATTATGCAAAGTGACATTGGAAACGGTTACACCTCCGACAAATACTGGCGTTAAACGAGCCACAGGAGTAAGTGTTCCCGTCCGTCCCACTTGCCAGTCAATATTTTCCACTTTTGTTAAAGCGGCTTGTGCAGGGAATTTGTATGCGGTTGCCCAGCGTGGTTCCCGACTTAAAAAACCTAATTGTTGCTGTTGTTTTAAATCATCGACCTTGACCACCATGCCATCAATTTCGACTTGCAGTTGCGGACGTTCTTGTTGAATCTGTTCATAACGTTGTTGTACTTCTTCAATCGAAGCACACAGGAATTGACGTTCTGCAATTTCAAAACCGAAATTGGTTAGCCAATGCAAACTGTCATGCATGGTTGCTACACCATGATCTGGCTTACTCTGCGCAATACCATAAGCATAGAACGCTAAAGGTCGCGCTGCGGCAATATTCGGGTCAAGCTGCCTTAAACTACCCGCAGCCGCATTGCGTGGATTGGCAAAGGTTTTTTCACCTTTCGCAGCTTGATCTGCATTGAGCTTGTCGAAGCCTAATTTTGGCATGAGCACTTCACCACGTACTTCAAGCAACTGTGGAATCGGCTGATGTGTGCTGGATAATATCTTTGGCAAATTACGAATAGTTTTCACATTTTGGGTAATATCTTCGCCTGTTTCGCCATCGCCTCGTGTCACGCCACGAATCAACACACCATTTTCATACCACAATGAAATCGCCAATCCATCGAGTTTTAATTCGACATCATATTGTACTTTCTGATTTGGTAAGCGTTCTTCAATACGGCGTGCAAAGGCAAATAAATCTTCTTGATTAAAAACATTGCCTAAAGACAGCATTGGCACTGCATGGGTCACACTTTCAAATTTAGATGCAGCTTTGCCACCCACTTTTTGGGTTGGTGTATCTGACTGGGTAAGTTCAGGATATTGTTGTTCTAATGCTTTGAGTTGATGAAATAAATGGTCATATTCACTGTCAGAAATACTAGGCTGATCCATCACATAATAAGCATGATTATGTTTTGCAATCACTTGAATCAGCTGACGCATTTGATCAATCACTGAGTTGTGTTCCATTTACCCTTCACCATATAGAAAGGGCGGAAAACCGCCCTATGTTATTCATTCAATTTATTATAAAAGGCTTAAGTTTAAACCGCGCTCTGATTCGGTCGATAATCAATCACATGATGTCGCCAATGCTCTTTCAATTGCGGTGTAAATTCTAAATTGTTTTCATCATAGACTTTGCCTTCAATCTCACGCGCAATCAGTCCTGCGATACTGGTCATCATGTCATAACCTGTCACAGCCTTTGTATTTGGCAATGCTAAGAAGAAAGCTAAACCTTGCACTTGCTCTGTCGCTAAACTCTCCAAGTCAAAACCTGCTGGTCCATTGTCGGTGATGCGTAAAACAGAAAACATCAGCGCACTCGGATCTTCGGTATTTTCATACCGATGGAAGCATGACATTTCGCCAAAACGTAAGCCGTATTTCAACAACACTTTTAAGGCTTTTTCACCTAAAAGTGCATGACGCGGATTTGCATACACATTCAAGGCAATAATTTGTTCCGCTGTTGCGAGCGCACTTTCATCATCATAGCGTTGCTGTTCGTG
>DAOMAH010000147.1:0-1239 GCA_035426725.1 Acinetobacter sp. | reverse complement strand
AACAGGTTGTTGACTATCAGCATCGACATAGGCTTCTGTTTCGTCTAAATCTGTATCAATGGGTTTCTGCTTTTTTAAGATGATGACTAAGCCAATCAGCATAATCACTACGGCTATCACAATGCCTATTATTGTATTCATTTCCATGCTACGACTCCGCAACTAACCCATATTCTTTTGCCTGTTCTAAATCAACAGTCACTAATTTTGATGTACCTGGTTCTGGCATCGTCACACCGAGTAAATCGGTCGCCATGGTCATCGCCAATTTATTATGTGTAATGTAAATGAATTGCACTTGTTCAGAAAGCTCTTTTACCAAATTACAATACCGTTGTACGTTTGCATCATCAAGTGGTGCATCAACCTCATCCAAAACGCAAAACGGCGCGGGGTTCAATCTAAAGATTGCAAATACTAAAGCCAATGCGGTTAATGCTTTTTCACCACCGGACAATAAAGCCAAGGAACTATTGCGCTTACCCGGTGGACGTGCCATTAACTTGACACCTGACTGCCAATCATCCTCTAAACTTAAAGTCGCTTCGCCACCATTAAACACTTTCGGAAACAACACTTGTAGCTCTTGATTGACCCGATCAAAAGTCGTCATAAACAATTTACGGGTTTCTTGGTCAATGCTTTTCATCGCATCTTTGAGCTGATCCACCGTATTTTGCAAGTCTTGCATTTGATGCGTTAACTCATCAAAACGCTGCGATACTTCCTCATGCTCTTGCGATGCCGCTAAATTCACTGCACCGATTTTTTCAAATTGCTGTTGTGCACGTTCCAGTGTTTGTTGATGTGCTTTAATTTCAATCGTGAGATCAGCCAACGGCTCAGCATTCAGTTCTTTTAACTGCTCAAGATAATGTTCCCGATCTGATTTTGCCGCTTGCCAAGCCAAGCGTTTTTGTTCTAATTCGTCACGTACTTGTTCATCTTTCTGTTGGGATTGATGACGTTGTTCCGTAAGCTGCTGCTGTTTTTCTTGAACTTGATTCAATTCAAGTTGCCATTCATTCCAATTCTTTTGCAGCGTATCAGTGTGTTGCAATTGCTCTTGAAATTGCGATTCTAAATTTGGTAATTCAAGCTGAATCGGATCAACAAATTTCTTTGCCTGCTCAATCTGTTCGATGACTTGGCGATATTGCGTTTTTAAGAACGAAATATCTTTCTCTAATAATTCAATTTGCTGTTGAGCTTGTGAATTCTGACGGCGCAACATTTCAC
>DAOMAH010000146.1:0-4957 GCA_035426725.1 Acinetobacter sp. | reverse complement strand
AATTTACGATTGCGTGAACAATTGGAAATGTCACTGCAAAAAATCCAAGCACAGGTTTATTATGCCGAACCCGCTTTATGTACCGATAACGGTGCAATGATTGCCTTTGCGGGGTATCAGCGTTTAAAAGCTGGACAGCAGGATGATTTAGTAGTGACCACCACACCAAGATGGCCAATGACTGAGTTAAAGCCGACCTAAAAATGGAACGCATTATTTTTCTTGGCTGTTAGACTCCAGGTATATCTGCGATATACGTTGATTTAAAAATCAAACCATCAATTTATGGAGATGGTAAAGGTTTGGAGTTAATGCGATCGTGTTAAAGTATTGGATAAATTATTTATTTTGATGAGCTAAAACTCATTGTGGAGTACAAAATTTGAAAATTTCTTATGTTTTTACATGTGGCCGATTAGAGTCTTTATTTAAGATTCTATCCCTCATCCAAAAGGGTGAAGAACATGACGCATCAGAAGATAAAAAAATTATTGAACAATTTAGAAAGGATATTTCTTTAGGGCGAACTTTTGAGGAAACTCAACTTTATCAATTGATTGAAGAAAGTGAAGAAAAAATAGTCGTTAACCGCCTAAGTAATATTCTTCGAGATAAGCCGCCTCATCAAAATAAATTTGATTTGGATGAATATAAGACTGGTGCATGGTCAGAGTTTAGTGACTATAAACTTGCGATTCGCTTCTCCAATGCAAAAACGGAGTTAAGTGAAAAGCACTTTGCAAAAACAGGCGAGTATATGACAAGTCGAGGTATTGCAAAATTGACAGGTTTTAATCCGACCAATATTAAAAATATGCTAAATCATAAAAGAAGCGTGGTTAAAAAAATGCTATCGACGTTGGAAAAATTAGCAAAAGAATATTGATTTGTAATTCTCCTATTGAAGAACAATGCAGTGAATGAATATTTTCTGCATTTTTTTTAATGTTTTGTTTTTTAAAAATTAATTTGCTAGCAAGAAGTCGTTTGGCTTCTTTCATCAATCATTTTTTTGACTCAACGCCACGTTGTAGATTTCAGCGATAAAATGGCAACTGACTGAACTAAAATTTGCTTAAAAGCCAATAAATCCCAAGTGTTCTAAATTTTCTATTCGAGAATTTTATTAAAATGTGGCAAAATAGTCCGTTTTTAAGAATTTAGAGGATTGGCACATGCGCTTTGTTGATGAAGCAGTCATTACCGTAGAAGCTGGAGACGGTGGCAATGGCGTAGCCAGTTTTCGCCGTGAAAAATTTGTCCCATTTGGTGGCCCAGATGGTGGCGACGGTGGGCGTGGTGGTAGCGTTTACATCCAAGCTGATGATGATACGGGCACACTGGTCGATTTTCGTTACACGCGTAAATTCCGTGCAGAACGCGGTAAAAACGGTCGAGGTGCAAACTGTGCCGGTCGTGGCGGTGAAGAAGTCGTTTTAAAAGTACCTGTGGGTACAACCATTGTTGATACCGAATCAGGTGACATTATTGGGGACTTAGTTGCCGATGGTCAGCGTGTGAAAGTCGCTCAAGGTGGCGATGGTGGTTTGGGTAATACACACTTTAAATCATCGACCAACCGTTCACCTCGTAAATGCACACATGGCATTAAAGGCGAATATCGTGAAATTCGTTTAGAGTTAAAAGTACTTGCAGATGTTGGTTTACTCGGTATGCCAAATGCAGGTAAATCGACCTTTATTCGCGCAGTAAGCGCAGCCAAACCTAAAGTAGCAGATTATCCATTTACCACCATGGTGCCAAATTTAGGTGTGGTCGATGCCGATCGTCATCGTTCATTTGTCATGGCAGATATTCCAGGATTAATTGAAGGTGCGGCAGACGGCGCAGGTTTAGGAATTCGTTTCCTAAAGCATTTAGCACGTACCCGTATTCTGTTGCACATTGTTGATATAGAACCGATTGACGGTTCTGATCCAGCACATAATGCCAAGGCCATTTTAGGTGAACTGGAAAAATTCTCTCCGACTTTAGCAAAACTTCCAGTTGTTCTGGTATTGAATAAACTGGACCAAATTGCTGAAGAATCAAGAGATGAATGGTGTCAGCACCTTTTGAACGAAATGGAATGGAAAGGCCCAGTCTTTAAAACTTCAGGTTTGATGGCAGAAGGGACAAAAGAAGTTGTTTATTACTTGATGGATCAAATTGAACAACAACGTGAACGTGAAGTTGAAGATCCTGAATACGCAGCAGAAATGAAAGCATTCCGTGAACAGCTTGAAATTGAAACACGTGAGCAAACCATCGCAGCGAAAGAAGCGTATCGTGCCTTACGCAAAGCGCAACGTGAAGCAGGCTTGTTCGACGATGAAGATGATTTTGAAGATGATGAAGATGAAGGTGACGTAGAAAGTATCTACGTGCGTGACTAAACTTTTGAGCAAACCCTTTAATTCCTTCTGTGAAGTTATTATAGCTTCGCAAGAGGGAGAATAATTTGAGGAAAAAATGATACAAGTGGTCGATGAACAACGTCAGCTCAATGCGTGCAAACGTATTGTTGTTAAAATCGGATCATCTTTACTGACTGCAAATGGGCAAGGTTTAGATTTAACTGCAATTTCGCATTGGGCGAAACAAATTGCAGATCTACACAATGCGGGACATGAAATTATTTTGGTGTCTTCAGGTGCAGTGGCAGAAGGGATGGTGCGCATGAAACTTGCGAGTCGACCGACTGATCTACCAAGTTTGCAAGCATGTGCTGCGATTGGTCAAATGGGCTTGATTCATACGTGGTCAAGTGTATTAGATCAGCATGGCATTCAAACGGCACAAGTATTATTAACACATGATGATCTTGCAGATCGTCGTCGTTATCTCAACTCTTGTGATGCGCTACAAAATCTAATTAATTGGCGAGTTGTTCCTGTCATCAATGAAAACGATACGGTTTTTACTGATGAAATTCGTTTTGGTGATAATGACACTTTAGCGGCGATGGTTGCAGGTCAAGTGCAGGCAGAGTTGTTGATTATTCTGACCGATCAACAAGGTATGTTTGATTCTGACCCACGCAGTAATCCAAACGCTAAACTGTTTTCATCGGTTCGTGCTTTGGATGAAAGTCTATTTGAAATGGCAGGCGGCGGCGGTGTTTTAGGTCGTGGCGGGATGCTGACAAAGGTTCGTGCTGCACGACTTGCGGCCAAATCGGGTTGCCCAACTTTAATTGCCAGTGGTGAAAGTGAAAATGTACTTGCTCGCTTAATGGCAGGTGAAATGTTAGGTACTTTATTTACGACCGATAATGATCGTATTACCGCCCATCAACAATGGCTCGCTGCACATTTACAGACGGCTGGACGTTTAGTGATTGATGCAGGTGCGGTCGAAGCAATTAAACTGAATCATCGGAGTTTATTGCCAGTCGGTGTGAAAGTGGTTGAAGGTCATTTTGATCGTGGTGATGTGGTTGAATGTGTTGATCTATCTGGGGCACGTGTTGCAGTTGGACGGGTGAATTTCAGTTCGAGTTCTGCCGAGTTAGTAAAAGGTTTATCTTCTGAAAAAATTTATGAAGTGTTGGGAGAAGCTCGTTCGCTAGAAATGATCCATCGGGATCATATGGCAATCTACTAAATTGCCTTAATCATCAAGCTCGCGTTATGCGGGCTTTCTTATATCCGACTGCTTTATCTGTAGTGGTTTTAATTCAGGTAATGCATGGTTTTCACCGACCATAAAAGCATAATCTGCCAGTGCCAACATATCTAAATCTTCTTCACTATTGCCATAGGCATAAATATGTTGGTAGTTGTCTAAATTATACTTTTGCAAAATCCGTATCTTTTTTTGCTCAGAGCTACAATCTTTAGAGCGATATAAGCCAGTCAAAACACCATTATTGATTTCCACTTGTGTGCATATCAAATCAATCTGTAAAAAATCACAGATAAACGTCAAATAAAGATCAACTGAAGCGGAAACAAGGACTACATGATCGCCACGTTGTTGATGCAAACGCAGTTGTTGTAGTAAATCTGCATCTAAATTTTTTAGTAATTTTTGTGCATATTGTTGCGATAAATCATGCATTAAACTCGCTGAAACGCCATGAAACATGCTCCGAAATAAGCGAGAGCGCATGGCATGTGCAGGGTATAAGCGTAAATAATAGGCTTGAATCCAAGGAAGAATTTTTAAACCTTTTCGAGCAATATGCCTTTTGGAAAGCGTGAAAAAGATAAATCCAGTAAAGCTATCTTTAGGGTAGAGCGTTCCATCAAAGTCGAATAAAGCCAGATTTACAGTTTGATTCGTTTGGCTTTTTGCATGCATGTTTCATATCGTCCATTAACACGGCTTGCAAACCAATTGGTGTTGTAGTCACGGCTCAGTTTAGGCCCTGAAATGACCACTTGCGGCATAACAGCATACATTGGTTCTTTTTGGGTTTTACTTTGATAGAGTTTTTGAACTGCTAAATACGTTTGGGTATTTTCAAAGCTTTGTTCTTTTTCTTTCTTTAGGTCAGAACGAATTTGTCGTGGCGTAACCAAAACATTATTTTGCGCAAAAACTGCAATCAGTTCTTTTTCAGATTGACTTAAAGTGGCTCGAACATCGCCATCTTTGGTGTACAGCAGTAAATCACCATCTAAACTAATTTCAGTTTTAGTGAGTGAATTCAACATACTTTGGAAAGCCGCATTTCGACTGGAATACATGCCAGAGTTATAATCGGCAAAACGATAAATCGCTTTGTCGTAATCGGCAGGGTATTCCATCAAGCGGTGAATACCATAGTATAAACCGCCGTATTGTGTATAAAGATCGTTGCGTAATTCGGCAATATTGCCGCTTTGGCGTTTATGCTCTTTGGCATAATTAATGTGTACTTGCATTGAACCCAATGTGGTAATTGGATTCATTTTTTCGCCAATATCTTGTCCGACCAGTTTAGCTGCACCTGTTAATGCGCTGACATGAT
>DAOMAH010000145.1:0-5008 GCA_035426725.1 Acinetobacter sp. | reverse complement strand
CTTGAACAATACCAGTTGCAAGACAAAGTGAGTACAGTATGGTTCTCCCCTGCCTTTGCCATTGAAAAAGGTGCTGTTGCACTGCCCACTTTAGCACGTGACTTGGCACAATGGATTTTAGATGACCATCTCCCTGTTCGCTTCCAACTCCAGTTACATAAACTGTTATGGAATGATGAATCTGGTCGTTAAAATTTACGGATCAACAAAATTGAATCTCTTGAATATTATTTAGGTTGAAACATGGAAAATAATCGGCGTTCTCGTGCCATCGTATTATTATCTGGCGGCTTAGACTCAACAACGTGTCTAGCTTGGGCTCAGACAAACTATGAATGTATTGCCATTAGTTTTATGTATGGTCAACGCTCGACCACTGAACTCGATGCTGCCAAAGTGCTTGCGCAACATTCAGGTGTGGAACATCGCGTTATCAATATAGATTTAGGCAATTTAGGTGGTTCTGCGCTTACAGACCATAACATTGATGTGCCTGAACAATTGGAAGAAGGCATTCCTGTAACTTATGTTCCAGCACGTAACACCATATTTTTATCTTATGCACTAGCAGCTGCGGAAGTTTTTGATGCCGAAGCGATTGTGATTGGTGTCAATGCCGTTGATTATTCAGGATATCCAGACTGTCGACCTGAATTTATTGATGCCTTTGCACAGCTTGCTCGCCTTGCTACCAAAGCGGGTGTGGAAGGAAAACCTCTTAAAATTGAAACACCTTTGTTACATTTATCCAAAGCGAATATTATACGCTTAGGGATTGAACATGGCGTAGACTATAGCCAAACGGTGTCCTGCTATCAGGCAGACGCTCAAGGACGTGCGTGTGGCAAATGCGACAGTTGCCGTTTAAGACAACAAGGTTTTATCGAAGCTGGTATTGCAGACCCTACACGTTATGCAGTACAACCGATATAAAGTAATAATTAGGTAAAATATATGAAGTTTTATAAATCAAATCTTATTCTTTCTACCCTCCTCTCAGTTACTGCATTCGCTGCAACTACAGTGCAAGCGGCTGAGAACCCAGCAAAAAGTACCAATGTAAAAGCAGCATTGATCAGTGCATGTAAAGAGCAAACAGCAAAAGCTGGAAAACTAACTTCTTCAGAAGTGAGTAAATTCTGTAGTTGTAATGTCGAAGCTCAAGGCAAAGTAACTGAAGCGCAAAAGTGGGAAATTCAAAGTGCGATCAACTCTAAAAAGAGTCCAAGTACTTTAGCTTTCGTACAACAGCAAAATAAAGACTTAAAAGTCTGCCTTGGCGCACCATTGGTTTCTAAATTAGAAAAGTTAACTGAAGAAGCGATGAAAGCTGCTCAGCAACAACAGCAACAAGCGCCGAAAAAATAATTTTAAATTGCTCAGATAAAGCCTGCATTGATTGCAGGCTTTTTTATATTTCCATGATCACACTGTACGCACTAAAAATAGCGGTTATCATGGATACATTCTTCTTTCGATTAGACTTTGCTCAAGGATAAAAAATGTCAGAACAGATTACTTTACCTAATCAAATTTTTCCAAGCACTCAAGGCGAAGTGAATCTCGCTGAACTAACAAGTGAATGGTTGGTGCTGTATTTTTATCCTAAAGACTCAACGCCAGGTTGTACAACGCAAGCCATTGGTTTTTCGTGTTTAAAAGATCAGTTTGACGCTTTGAATTGTCAGATAATTGGTGTGTCGCGTGATTCAGTAAAAGCTCATCAAAACTTTACTGAAAAACAGGCTTTAACCATTGATTTGATTAGTGATAAAGAAGAAGTACTGTGCAAACATTTCGATGTGATTAAAGAAAAAAATATGTATGGCAAACTCGTGATGGGCATTGAACGCTCAACCTTTATTTTCCATAATCAAAAATTGTTGAAAAGCTACCGCAAGGTCAAAGCCGCAGGTCATGCCGAACAAGTCTTGGCAGATTTAAAAGACCTACAAGCAACGCTGTAGTTTCTAATTAGAAAGGAATGATGATGCAATCTGGTTCAATCACCCCTATTTTTCGTATCTTTGATGTTGCTTTAGCCCAATCGTTTTATATCGACTACTTGGGTTTTCAGCTCGATTGGCAACATCAATTTGGGGAGAATTTTCCGCTTTATTTACAAGTATCTAAAGACGATTGCATCATTCATTTATCTGAACATTTCGGCGATGCGAGTCCACATAGCGCAATTCGAATTTATTGGGAAAATCTTTCACTCTTACATGCCGAACTGGATGCCAAAAATTTTAAGTTCGCCAAGCCACAAATTGAAAAGACCGATTGGGAAACCTTAGAGTTGACCATTACCGATCCCTTTTCAAATCGTATTATATTTTGGGAAGATGCTTAATTCTGCTCAAAAGCAATTCTTCAATTATTATTTTGAGCCATGATTTCATAGTGAAAAACTTTACTCAGAATCTTCCACTCATTCTCAACCAATACAAAAGTTAAGGCGTCGTAAAAATATTTAGGCTCAATCGCACACTCGACATGCACCATCGCCATCATTTCATTTAACAGATGAATTGAAGTGATTTTATCATGTCTTAATTGCTGCTTAGATGCAGGTGAAATTCGGTTCTCAACAATTGGAAAATATTCAGCCATTGTAAGTTTCAGCATCGGACGCTCAGTCGCGCAAATGTAGACCGCATCTTCATGAAAAACCGTTTTCAATCGTGCGACATCACTAAAATACAAACCATCAAAATATTTTTGAAGTTGTAATTCGATACGATTAATCACTTCACTGCTCATATCGTTTTCCCTGTATTTTTTAGATAAAACTGAAATGGAATGATCTTTTAGATGCCGCTTGCAATGCCTCATATTTAATCAAGATTTGAATGATCTGCTGTATTAAATTTTTGCTGTAATTGCTGATAGGTTTGTGTTTGTTGAAACTCATCGAGAAATTTTACTGTTCCTTGGGGAAAAAATTCTGTTTGAATTTCGCCACGATAATACGCTTCACGCAGCGGTGTGGCAGAAATTGAATCTTTTAAACTGTCTAATTCCACCATCTGCCATTCAGGAAATAAACGTAAATAATAAGATGAGTCATCTTTGAAGTGACCAATTAAGCCGACTTTTGCATGTGGGAAAACAACTTGATTGACTAAATCTTTCAGCAGTTGCACCCATTTTGTATCATTATAAACATCAATCACATGCACAAACTCAATGCGTTGTTGATCTTGTTCTGAAAAGTTGGACAAAATCATACGCTCCCGTTCTACTGCTAAAAACGGATTTTTAATATTGCGTTCAGATTGTGCCGAGCCCAAAGCGAGTATTAGCTTTTGGCTTTGCTGCAATGCAATTTCAATGGTTTGCATGTGCGCCAAATGAAAAGGCTGAAAGCGACCGATAAAAACAAGATAATCAAATGTGTACATACGTCTACAGTCATTTTTGTGAACTCATCAGTTGCACCATTTTAATAAATATGCGACATAATGTGGACACTTAAACCCATCATGATAAAGCAAGGATAGTACGATGACACTGAGCTGCATTCAACAACCTCATCAACATTTGCAAGCAAATTTAGAAGATGGCGTGCTGACCTTAGCCATGAATCGAGCTGATGCAAAAAATGCGCTGTATGGCGAACTGTATCTTTGGATTGCTCAAGCCTTAGATGAAGCGGATGCGAGTAAAGAGGTTCGTGTGGTGATTTTCCGTGGTGCGGAAAACGATTTTACCGCAGGTAATGACATGAAAGACTTTATGGGCTTTATTCAAAAACCGCATGAAGGTAAAGCAGGCGATCAACCACCGTTTGTTTTGTTAAAAGCAGCAGCACGTTTTTCTAAGCCACTGATTATTGGCGTGAAAGGCGTTGCGATTGGTATTGGCGTAACTATTTTACTCCATGCAGATATTGTGTATGCGGACAGCACTGCCCTATTCCAAATTCCATTTGTAAGTCTAGGACTTTCACCAGAAGGTGCGGCAAGCCGATTATTGGTACAACAAGCGGGCTACCAAAAAGCTGCCGAGTTACTATTCACGGCGAAAAAGTTTGATGCTGCAACAGCCTTGAATGCAAATCTTGTGAATGCAGTAGTTGAAGATGCCTATGCAACAGCGCAACAAACAGCACAACAATTGGCTGCATTGCCTTTAGCATCGCTTAAACAAACCAAAGCCTTGATGAAAAAAGACCTTGCAGAAATTATTGCCTGTGTTGATGAAGAAGCAGAAATCTTTATGCAACGTGTGCGTTCACCTGAAATGATGGAAGCGGTGCAAGCCTTTATGCAAAAACGCAAACCTGATTTTTCTCAATTTAATTAATAGACTTCATTCGCCCCCTAAGTTCTCCCTTAAGAAGGGGGAACTTTAAAGGGCAAAATGACTTATGAAAAGTCTAATTTAGATTGATGGAATTTCTAAAATTTGCATAAATTCAAAGGCAGGCTCTTCATAAGGATGGCTTGCCTTAAGTGCTTGAGCAACTTCACTGGCTTTATGTTCGGGGGCAATGGTTTCCACACGCCATTCTTCTAGTTGCTCAAGTTCGTCTAACTGCCCTAGAAATGGGTTCGCACCTGTCATGGCTTTGAATTGCCCCAAACCTTTCACCTGCCATGCACATTGCTGATAATTTCCAATACCACCCGCACCTGCATTGAATACCGCTTGTTTAGTCACTTCGAGATGTGATTCAGGCACATAATAAATAAGTTTAAGCATTTGGCTTCTCGCTAAAAAAAACCTGCATGATGAGTGCAGGTTTTTTAATTAAGTAAATAAATAGAGATATCGTTGAAAACTATTTATCTAAAATTGATTCAAATAATTTTAAACGCTTATGAATCGACAATAATTCAATAATGGTTTTCCATGAATTAATCAAATATTGAAAAGAATCACGAACTTTACCAAACACGTGCATAATCTGCTGTAATAAACCCAGCGTTAATTTTCCTGCTGCAATGGATGGAAATAACACCACAATATTAAATAAAACATCGAGTTGCCCATACCATTGAGC
>DAOMAH010000144.1:0-5030 GCA_035426725.1 Acinetobacter sp. | reverse complement strand
AATATGATCAAAGGTATGCACTTGTTGACCCTGCAAGACATCTTGCAATTGTTGCATCGGCGCGGCTCTCGGCACATCTAAAGTAGCAATAAACCAATCGTTTACTGTTGTTTTTAGTAAATCGGTGACCGATGCAATATCTTTGTCTGCCAACATGGAGAATACCGCAATCACTTCGGTGTATTGTGTATGGTATTTTAAGAATTTCTGCAACTGCTTCAATAAAAATTCAACACCGTGTGCATTATGACCTGCATCAAATATCACGGTTTTGTCTTGAATCTGTCGAACTTCAAAACGACCTTGCAAACGTGCTTGTTGAATACCTGTAGCAATTGAAGTTTGTGAAATTTCAAGTCCGCTGATCAACACAGTAGCCACCGCAGTCGAAATATTATCCAATGCCAACTGCCCTACAGGCAGTGTTAAGGTTGTACCAGAAGATGCAAATGACCAAGTTTGACCGTCATTATTCGGTTGATAAAAATAATCACGATTCAGCGTATATAAACTCGCTTGCGTTTCTGTGACTTTATCTTGGATTGCTTGTGGAAGTTCTTGCTGCCCTGCAAAAATCACTGGGATATTGGGACGAATAATGCCTGCTTTTTCAAAGGCAATTTTTTCGATGGTATCACCCAACCAATCGGTATGGTCTAAACCAATATTAGTAATGACTGCAACGTCAGGTTCAATGACATTGACCACATCGAGACGACCACCTAAACCAACTTCAAGTACCCAAACATCACATGCTTTCTGTTTAAAAATGACAAATGCCGCCAAGGTGGTGGCTTCAAAGAAAGATAGACTTAAACCACAGTCACGGCGCGCTTGATCGACCAGAACAAAAGCATCAATCAAACTTTGATCATCAACTTCCACACCTGCTAATTTAACGCGTTCATTAAAACGGTAAATATGCGGCGACTGATATAAACCAACCTTGTAGCCTTGTGCATTTAAAATTGCCGCGAGTGTTGTGGTCGTTGAACCTTTACCATTCGTTCCCGCAACTGTAAAAACTTTGGCTTGAGTTTGCATTATCCCTAGCTTTTCAGCCACAGGAATGACTCGTTCTAAACCTAAATCAATGCCTGTAACATGAACATGGCCCCAATAATCGAGCCATGTAGTTAAGGTGTCTGTTGAAGTTGGCGCATTTGCTTTCAAGGTAAATTCATCAACTTAGCAACGAGTCTGTACACCGTGTCACGCAAGGCATGACGATGAACAATTTGATCAATCACCCCATGATCAAGCAAATATTCTGCACGTTGAAATGGCTCTTCGAGTTTTTCACGCACAGTCTGTTCAATCACGCGTTTGCCTGCAAAACCAATCATGGCTTTTGGCTCAGCAAGGTGAACATCACCTAACATCGCCAATGAAGCTGTAACGCCACCGTACACGGGGTGCGTTAGCACAACAAGATACGGAACACGTGCCTGTTTCATTTTTTGAATAGCAGCGGCAGTTCTCGCCATTTGCATCAGCGACAACATGCCTTCTTGCATACGCGCGCCACCTGATGCTGCGAAACAAATTAAAGGCTGTTGCAATTCAATGGCACGTTCTGCCGCTTGCACAAAACGGTCTCCAACGACTGTGCCCATTGAACCGCCCATGAAATCGAATTCAAAGGCACAGGCAACTAAATCTAGGCCCTTGAGCGAACCTTGCATCACCACAAGTGCTTCCGTTTCGCCTGTTTTATCTTGCGCTTCACGCATACGGTCTGGGTATGGTTTGCTATCAACAAAACCGAGTGGGTCTTTGGCACTAAATTCTTGCCCGAGTTCTGTATTGACCTGATCAAAGAACCAATTCAAACGATCACGTGCTCGCATGCGTAAGTGTTCATCACATTGTGGGCACACATAAGCATTAAATGACATTGCGGTACGAGTCACCAACGCATGACATTCAGGACATTCGATAGTCGGTTCTGTAAACGTGGCTTTAAAAGTTTGCAGCTCATTCGAAACGTGAATACCTGGAACTTTACGTTCAGTCCAAGGCGCTGCGTGACTTAAAATTTTTCCTGTTATTATTTTTTCTTCACTCATGACAACTCATCGAGCGCAGCTCGAAGCTCCTTCACTTTTTCGACTGTCTTTTGAGTGGCCTCATCGGCTGGAAGTGATGCAAAGTTTTTTACAAAAGCACTTCCGACAATTACCGCATCGGCCACTTGTCCCATGGCTTTTGCAGAAGCCGCATCGCTGATGCCAAAACCCACCCCAACAGGGACATTGGTTTTACTTTTAATTTTTGCAATTCGAGCAGCCGCTTCAGCAGTATCTAATGTTGCTGCGCCTGTTACGCCTTTGAGTGACACATAGTAAACAAAACCGCTGGCCTGATTCACCACATGCTGAATACGTTGATCTGTTGACGTCGGTGCAAGTAGGAAGATTTGATCCATGTCGTTTTGCTTTAATACATCACCCAACTGTTTAGATGCTTCAGGCGGTAAATCGACTAAAAGAATTCCATCTACACCACAGTCTTTGGCATAAGCCACAAATTTTTCATAACCAATTACTTCAACAGGGTTTAAATAACCCATTAACACGACAGGTGTGGTTTGATCTTTTTCACGAAAAGCTTTCACCATATCCAACGCATCGAAGGTATTGGTTCCGCCAGCCAATGCACGCTCGGCCGCTAAGGCAATCACTGGCCCATCTGCCATCGGATCTGAAAATGGCAGTCCTAATTCAAGTACATCTACCCCTGCATCGACCATTTGATGCAGCAAAGGAACTGTAACCTGTGGATGCGGGTCACCTGCCATAACATAAGAAACCAATGCTTTACGATGCTGTGATTTAAGCTGTTCAAAACGAGTGGCAAGACGTGACATAGGATTAAGCTTTCCTTTATGTATATAAATTCAGGTGTTTTTTCAATAATACAAAAAACAATGCATTGTAACGCTATTTTTGAACGATTGAATAGCATTTGACGTGATTGCAACATGGATTGTTTCCATTCATTTTTACAGTGCTAGTAAGATTGATATTTTTGGTTTTTTTAAAATAATTCACGTGGATGGATTGCGACTCGATGTTAATGAGAAATTGACTGCAAAAACTGTTTTGGTGTAATGCCTGTCCAACGTTTAAAAGCACGTCCAAACGCACTTTGGTCGGCATAATTCAAACGCTCAGCAATATCTGAAAAAGTTTTTCCTTGCTGTAAATACAACTTACTTTGTTCTAAACGATAGTCGTCTAAAATATCTTGAAAATTTAACGCATGCGCTTTGAGCTGTCGTTGTAAGGTGCGTTCGGAACAATGCATACGATGTGCGACATAGGCTTGCAGCCCTTCTTCTTGCTGCAATAACCCTTGTTGAATATGGCTTTGAATTTTCTGTTTAAATTGTTGTTGCTGAATTTCAGCAGAACTCGAACTATTAATGGATTGTTGTGCCTGATTCGATAAAACCTGATTTAACTGTTGGTCGCCCGCAATGCTTTTCGCAGTTAAAATTTGATTGGAAAAACGAATTAAATACTGTCCTGTTTCAACTTCAATATTGCATCCATAAAACTTTTCAAAGTGATACAACGCCATACTGGGTTGATAACCAAATTGAATCAACTGTGGCGGAGTCAGCGTATCTTGGACAATGGTTTGTGAAACTTTAAAAATCAATGCCAAATTCAACTCATACATTTCTCTATAATCGTCGTAATGAGCATTCCAAATAATTTGAATATAATTTGAATATTGTTCTACTTGCAGTTGTTCTAAATTGGTTTGCTTAAAAATCAAAGGATAAAACCGTTGAAATAACTGTAAAGCTTGCTGTAAATCCAAACTGGTCGAAGCCAAATACCCCATTAAACCTAAATCTTGCAAATTTGCGCGTTCCGCTAAAACCAAGCAAATAGGACGCGAAAAGTAAGACTGCACTGCGCGTAATAATAAAACATAACGCTCAACATCAAAATCTTGCTCATCAGGATTTTCCAAACAATCATGAAAAGCCTGCCACAGCTCTGGTGCAACATTTTTAGATAAATCAATCTGTTCTTGTTGACAAAGACGCTGTATTAGACGCAAATAGCCTATAATAATTTTAACGGACATCGTTTGAACTCATCCTGATATGTCGTTATTTGTATAAAACTTGGCTGTAACTGTCAAAACATTTTTCTGAACATTTCACATACTGGGATCATAAAGAATAAGGAATAGCAAAATGAATGCTCAGGTTTCTTACCAAGTTGACCCAATTGTTAGAACCAAATTAGATTTTCATTTGGATCAAGCCCCGCGCTTTTGGTTTGGCAATGACCCTTTCCGCACTCGCATGTTTGATGCATTAAGTCTGACTTTTCCAGAGGGCGAGCGTTATTTCATTGAAAGTATTCGTTTATTTCGTGACAAAATTGATGATCCTGATTTACAAAAGCGAGTCGCTGACTTCATTCGTCAAGAAGCACAACATGGTATGGCACATGACAAAATGAACCAAGTCATGAAAGATCAAGGCATGCCGATTGAAGCATTCACCAATCGCTTGAAGAAAATATTTAGATTTGAACTTAAATATCGTTCGCCACAATACAACATAGCCATGACCGCAGCGGCTGAACATCTGACTGCACTCATGGCAGATACTTTTTATAGCAAAAAAGCCACTTTGGCAGAAGCAGACCCCTTTGTACGTGCACTGTTTGCTTGGCATGCGATTGAAGAAATGGAACATCGTGATGTTGCCTTTGATGTGATGCGTGAAGTTGGCGAAGTGCCTGAATTAACACGCAGATCTGCCCTCGTTATTACTTCTATTTTAATGTTTGGTTTTACGTTTTATCGCACCAATGTGATGTTAAAAAGCGATGGATTTAACTTAAAACAACGTCTTAATATGGCTCGCAAAGGAATGCCGTGGTTTTTTGGTCGCAATGGTATTTTGACCGTAAAACGAGCGCAATATAGCGACTGGTTTAAGAAAGATTTCCACCCGAATCAGCATCCGATTATCCGTCAATATGATGTTTGGATTGATA
>DAOMAH010000143.1:0-5038 GCA_035426725.1 Acinetobacter sp. | reverse complement strand
AATTGATCGACCGCTTCCTTTAGAGGATGATCAAATCGATCAATATGCCCATCAAAAAGAACTCAAAAAAGAATAGAAAGAGAGATCATCAACTCTCTTTCTGAGATTCTTCAAGTGCGGGTGGCAACGGAGCTAAATAAGCAATCACCAACATGATTGCACCAGAACCAATGAATGAAATCACCCGAGTTAAAGTGCCACTTTGTGAGAGGTCTAGCAGCAGTAATTTTGCCACGACAATTGCTAACAACGCAGCCCCAACAAACCAAATTTGACGGATATGGCGGCGACTGGAAAAAGTCATCAAGATAAATGCCAAAATCACCCATAATAAGGTCAAACTCAGCTGTACTTCACCATTGTGCCAAATCGCCTCACTCCACAATGGCGTTCCCATATAATGATGCATTGCACGTACCACAACACTACTCAGCACCAATAAACCGATCAAAATAACGGCAATTTTAAAGCCCGACTCAACCGATGATTCGACACCAAATGGAACACGATATTTCACCCACAACACGCCTGCTAATACTAACAATGACAATACATCGGTGAAATTCAACAACGGCATGAAATAGTATTGTTCAGCCGAATGGGCATCGACACTAACTAATATGAGCCAAAATAAACTAAGACACCAAACAGGTAATTGAGTCAGCAGCTTGGTTTGATGGGTTTTAAATAACCATAAGCCATACATCACAGGAATAATTGCCAGTGCCACAATTGGCATAATGGGGAAAATAGCAATTCCTAATACAGCAAGGCTTAGCCACAAACACGTCGACCATATCGTAAATACAAATTGATTTTTCTGCATCGACAACAACATCACAATCAAACCTAAAGCAGCGACCGCAAAACTACCTTGCTGAATCAGACTTTGCCAATGAAATTGTGTATACACATCTGCGGCAAAACTCTCACAGAGCATTAGGAAAAATAAGCCACTAATTAAGATGAGCTGTAGACGCTCCCATTGCAACTTAGATCTAAAATGAACCACAAAACTAAATATAGTGAGCAATATGACAGCAACCGCCAAATACGGGCTAACGCCATACTGCTGCCAGTGCAACCACTCCACTCCTGCCATTGCACCTACATACATACCCAAAATTAAGAAAATGCCACTCAAAAATTTTGCGCTGAAATATTTTTCTGCTTCCTGATAATGCAACAAATAAAACGCCGAAATGAACTGGGCAAGCGCGAAAATTGCGGTACTTAAAATTGGAAAATCTTGATTTGACCAAATTTGTAACATCAATGCGATGGAACTTAGCAAGACCAATGCCACACCGACATAACGACTTAAACGATAGCGTTCAGTTACTCCCCAGACAATCAATGCTGTACCTTGAATCACCCAGCCTGTCGATGTCCAATGTGCGCCATTCGCCAATGGAAAAATCAATGCGACGAACACTACAGCAAGGATGAAAAAGCTTTTGGCTAAAATGGAGAGTTGCGGATGTTGACGCTTAATCCAAACACTTAAAGCAATATAGACTGCTGCCAAAGCCACTGCACCCCATGTTAAAGCTGGCGTGGATTGATGCATTAAATAAGCATGTAAAGAGAAACCTAATACAGGTACGCTAAAAATAAGCCCAACATCTAAAATAGGTTGTAAACGTTGTGTTGATTGCGGAACAGCTTTAGTTGCAAGCGACTCATTTCTAGCGTGTAACATCAGTTGGCTATAACGAATACTGAGCCAAATAAACAGTGCAATATGCAGCCATAAAATGACATCAAGGGTTTGAAACTGGACTGTTTTCGCGTGAATACCAATGACTGCACCGCCAATGAACATGGTGGCAAAAAATGCAATTTGATGCAGAATTTTCCACGGCTGGATAAAATTCACTGCCGCTACCGCTAAATTAATAATTAAATAATAGCCAAATAAGAAAATCACATCAGGATGCGTTTGTGGAATGACCAAGGGCGCAACATAGGCCATGGTTAAAGCAAGGATTGCCAAATATAAAGCACGCTGTTGCAAGCTTAAATACACGGTCGCTGCTAATAGAATGACAAATAAAATACTCGCGGTGGTGAGACTTGCAAGGACGGAAAAATGATGTGAAAACACGAGTGTCAAAAACACCACGGCTAAACCTAAGCCTTGTAAAGCAACCGCAAATAACTGATTTTTCTTCCTAAACCAATAGCCTGCGAAAGTCGTTATAACGCCTGCAGTTCCTATAAACGCTAATTTCACCCCTAAACTGAGTTGCCAATGCTCACTCGCGAAACGTAGCAATAGCACCACGCCGACCATCAAAATGGCAACGGCAACACGTAGAATCGGATTACCATGTATCATCCAATCTATTGCAGGTTGGTACCATGTCGGTTCTTTTGCTTTAACTTGGTGGATTCTAGGTTGAATCGGTTCTGCAATTGGATTTTGAACAGTGGGTTCAGTTTGCATCCAATCGGGCGTAAATGGCTCAGTAGATAACCGTTCTTCTTGCGAGATCGCATCTTGTGGTACTTTTGAAGGAATCGGTAGCGTTTGGGTTTGATTATCAACTGCTCGTTGTTCTAACTTTGCCAAGCGTTGATGAAAATCAAAAATTAGCCATACCAAAACGACAACAAATGCCACAGACATCCACATGATTGCGGAATACCACTCCAACAAAATTGCCACCACCAACAATGCCGCAACAATCATCAAAAGATGGATTATTCCCTGTTTTTCTTTTTTATACATAGACTTGTATCAATAATGACAATTTGATTAAGTTTATCTTACTTGATCACTTCCTAAGCGGCTATTTCTACATACAAAATACTATAAATCTTTAAACGACAGAGAATGCCGTGTAATTACTCAGCAACAAGGACAGCCCTCGGTTTTTCACGTAAAATAACTTCTAATTTATGAGCAGGATTGCACAATGCCACCTTTTGTTTTGGTTGACGGGTCTTATTTTTTATTTCGTGCTTTTCACGCGGTACCACCGTTGACCACATCGACAGGCATTCACACCAATGCAATTCGGGGTGCAATTGCAGCCATTCAAAAATTGATGCGCCGTACACAACCGACCCATATGGCGGTCATTTTTGATACGCCAGAACCGACATTTCGCCATGTTTTATCGCCGATCTATAAAGGCAACCGCCCTGGAATGCCAGAGGAACTTTCGCAGCAAATTCCTTATTTGCACGCGCTCATTAAAGCACTGGGCATCCCATTGTTTTATTTGGCTGGGGCGGAAGCCGATGACATTATTGGAACATTAACCAAACGCGCACTCGAAGAAGGTCATCACGTTCTGATTTCTACAGGCGATAAAGACATGGCGCAATTGGTTAATGAAAATGTCAAACTCGAAGACAGTTTCAAAGAACGCGTTTTAGATGAGGCGGGAGTTTTTGAAAAATTTGGCGTGCATCCGCATCAAATCATTGATTATTTAACGCTCATGGGCGATGCATCGGATGGCATCATGGGTGTACCTGGGGTCGGCGCAAAAACGGCTGCCAAGTTATTGAATGAATATGATTCATTACAAAATATTATTGCCAATGCCGATCAACTTAAAGGAAGAATTAGCCAAAATATTAAAGATAATTTAGACAACATTAAAATTGATCATCAACTTGCCACAATCGTTTGTGATTTAGTATTAGATTTGGAATGGCATGATCTTAAACTCAGCAATCAAAATACCGATATTTTGCGTCATCTTTATACTGAGCTGGAATTTCGAAACCAACTCCAATCCTTAGACCATCCAAACAATCCCAATAGCTCAACGTATCAGCAAGATGCAAAAAGTGTGGTCGCTGCTGCACCAAAACCAGATGTTGAAGTTAAAGAAGATCAAGCCAATCTGACCAGTCAGGATGATCAACTTGGTACGGCAACCTATCATACCGTGCTGACCCAAGATGCTTGGGATGCGCTATTACATCGAATGCAGCAAGCTGATCATTTTGCCATTGATACTGAAACTACAAATTTAGATTATCGCATAGCAGCGTTGGTCGGCTTTTCAGTCGCATTTGATGCCAATGATGCTTACTACGTTCCTGTTGCGCATGATTATGAAGGTGCGCCTGAACAGTTAAATCGCGATCAGCTTTTAGCGCAAATTAAACCAATACTTGAAAATGCTGAAGTGAAAAAAATTGGTCATCATTTAAAATATGATGCGCATATTTTTGCGAATCATGGCATAGAACTAAAGGGTTGGTATTTCGATACCATGCTCGCATCTTATGTGTTGAATGCGGCAGCGACACGTCACGGTATGGATGATGTTGCTCGGCTTTATCTCAGCCATTTGACCACGACTTTTGAGCAAATTGCAGGTAAAGGTGCGAAACAAAAAACCTTTAATCAAATTGAACTTGAAGTTGCTGCACACTACGCCGCTGAAGATGCACACGTGACCTATCGTCTGTATGAAGTACTCGCGGAGAAATTGAAAAACGCTCCTGAACTTGTACATATTCTGCATAACATTGAAATGCCCGTAGCGCGCGTCCTTACCAGCATGGAAGAAAATGGCATTAAGCTCGACCATCAATTTTTAGATCAACTCAGTGTCGAGTTTGCTGAAACGATTCAGACTTTAGAAAATCAAGCCACTGAACTGGCAGGTGAAGCCTTTAATGTTGCTTCACCAAAACAAGTCGGTGAAGTTTTATTTGAACGGCTTGGATTAAAAGGCGGTAAAAAAACTGCCACTGGGCAATACAGTACCAGTGAAAGTATTTTAGAAAAAATTGAGCATCCTTTAGCTGAAGTTATCTTAGAGCATCGAGGTTTATCTAAACTTAAAAATACTTATACTGACCGTTTAATTGAACAATCACATGAAACGACGCATCGTGTGCATACCAGTTATCATCAAGCCTTAACGGCGACAGGTCGCTTATCTTCAACCGATCCAAACTTGCAAAATATTCCAATTCGTACCCCTATTGGCCGTCAAATTCGTAAAGCATTTATTGCCCCTGAAGGTCGCATCTTATTGGCTGCCGATTATTCACAAATCGAACT
>DAOMAH010000142.1:0-5057 GCA_035426725.1 Acinetobacter sp. | reverse complement strand
AGTTCAATTCAGTAGCATACCCCCTCTGTGTCTTCCGCCTGAGGCGGAGAGAAGCCAACCGCACAAAGCAATTGCAGAGAATAAAGTAATTTGTCCTACACCCCGCCATTCGGAATTACAGCGCTCAATTGGCAATGCCGTAATTTCGAAAATCAAAAAAATACGATGTCTTCTCGGGTTGTTTACACTATAGCATTACTGATACTTTCTAATGCATTCATGACGCTTGCATGGTACGGGCATTTAAAATTTTTACATGATGCGCCACTTTGGCAAGCGATTCTATTTGGTTGGTGCATTGCACTATTGGAATACAGCTTTATGATTCCAGCGACTCGACTTCTGACTCAATATGGTTGGAGTTTGGGTGAAATGAAAATTACCCAAGAAGTGGTGACCTTAGTGGTTTTTGTACCGTTTATGATTTTGCTTTTTAAGCAACCTTTTAAATTGGACTATATTTGGGCAATGTTTTGCTTGCTTGGTTGTGTTTATTTTGTATTTCGCAGTCAGAGTTAATTTCGAGTTTCATGCGGCAAAGATGTTGCAGATTTGGGGATGCTTGAAAAAACCGTTATAATATTTGCCAATTTATTCGGTTGTGCTCAGCACGCGGGATATCTCTCTTTTTTATCATGCTGTGGAAATGCCAATGAATGCGGTCGCAACAGATCACCAACCTCTAGTCGGAATTATCATGGGTTCTCAATCGGATTGGGCAACGCTTGAACATACCGCGAATATGCTCAAACAATTGGGCGTCGCTTTCGAAGCTGAAGTGGTTTCTGCGCATCGTACTCCAGATCGTTTATTTGAATATGCGGAAACGGCACGAGATCGTGGCATCCAAGTAATTATTGCGGGTGCAGGTGGCGCAGCGCATTTACCCGGTATGTGTGCAGCAAAAACTGACTTGCCTGTCCTCGGTGTTCCTGTGAAATCGTCAATTTTAAATGGCGTAGATTCATTGCTTTCAATTGTACAAATGCCTGCGGGGATTGCAGTCGGGACTTTGGCGATTGGTCAAGCAGGTGCAACCAATGCTGCGATTTTAGCCGCACAAATTCTCGGTTTAACCCGTCCAGACATTGCTAAAAATGTGGCTGATTTCCGTACCGCACAAACGGAAAAAGTTTCGAGCAAAAACATTCCTGGTCAATGAATGAGGCAAGCAAACTTAAAGCGCTGCTTTAAGGCTTTGCCCTGAGGAATATCATTCCGCAAGAAGGTGAGAACTTTGTTCGAGCTAGAGAGTTATAGAAATGAATAAAACGATTGGCATTTTCGGTGGTGGGCAGCTTGGGCGTATGATGGCGCAAGCCGCATTACCACTGAATATTCAATGCACTTTTTTTGAGGTGGATACTGATTGTCCCGCAGCAATTTTAGGCACCGTATTTTCCACGAAGTCTGAACAAGGTTTACAGGATTTTATTGCTAGCGCCGATGTATTCAGCCTTGAGTTTGAAAATACACCTATCAACTATGTCGATGTCTTGACCCAAAGCAAAACTTTACACCCGCCTCGCCTTGCTTTGGCGACGGCGCAGAATCGTTTAGCTGAAAAAGCGTTATTCGATGAATTGAATATCCCAGTTGCACCATATCGTGCGGTCGATAGCTTAGACAGCTTAAAACAAGCGGTGGTTGATCTTGGATTACCGATTGTCTTAAAAACTGTCACTGGCGGCTACGATGGCAAAGGTCAATTCGTGTTACGAACTGAAAATCAGATTGACACTGCTTGGGCTGAACTTGGCCCTGCCAAAAGCTTAGTGGCGGAAAGTTTTGTGCAATTTAGTCGTGAAGTTTCGATTATTGCGGTGCGTGGACAAAATGGCGATGTGAAAACATGGTCATTGGCAGAAAATCACCATCACAATGGCATTCTGTCACATTCGATTGTCCCTGCACCAAATAGCGCCGATTTACAGCCTGTCGCACAAGATTATATTACTCGTTTGTTGAATCATCTCAATTATGTCGGTGTGCTGACACTTGAACTGTTTGTAACGGAACAAGGTTTATTTGCCAATGAAATGGCGTGCCGTGTACATAATTCAGGTCATTGGTCGATTGAAGGTGCGGTGTGTTCGCAATTTGAAAATCATATTCGGGCCGTAGCAGGTTTGCCACTCGGTTCAACTGAGGTGATTCGTCCAACAGTGATGATTAATATCATTGGTCAGCATCCAAAATCTGAAGCTGTTTTGGCTCTGAACGGCGCACATTTACATCTTTATAATAAGTCAGAACGTACAGGTCGTAAGCTCGGTCATATTACGCTAATGCCAAATAACTCTGATGAATTAACCGATTTATGTCACCAATTGGCAAAAATTCTCCCTGTGCCATTAGCATTAACAACTGATATGAATATTTAGACTTATCCACAAAGCAATAAAAAAGCGATCTTGAGATCGCTTTTTTATTGCGGAAATTTTTTAAATTCAAACAATAGAAATATTCAAAAATATAAGCTATGGATAACTTTGTTTTTAAGTTTTGAATTCAAAAGAAACCTCTTTTCACAAATATTAGCCCACATGAATTTCATTTGAATTTAAACCAATAGTACTAGGTCGATTTGTGCTCATTATGAATTTAAAGTTACGTTTGCGAACTGTACAATGAAGCGGTGCATGTTATGGTAAGACCGAATTTGAATTTAAAAATTTTGGTTACTTCATGAAATATCATTTCCCCTTTTTCTTAGGCACTGCCTTATGTTTTTCATTCACTCCATTACATGCAGAATTGCTGATGAATGGGGTCGCGGTGTCGACAACTACAACGACATCATCGAGTCAGAATAATTATTCCTCGAATTCAAATTTTCAAAGTTGTTTAGCAAATCTACGCTCTCAAGCTATTTCTTCTGGTGTTTCAGGTGCAATCTATGATCGTTTTACCCAAAATTTAACGCCCGATTATTCAGTGATTGAGAAGCTAAATTATCAGCCTGAATTTTCGACGCCGATTTGGGACTATTTGTCGGGTTTGGTCGATCAGGAGCGAGTACAAGCAGGACAGCAGAAATTAGCCCAACATCGGGCGGTATTGAATCGAGTTGAACAGAGCTATGGTGTTCCTGCGGAAACCGTGGTCGCGGTGTGGGGTGTCGAAAGTAATTATGGCGATATTTCAGGTAAATATCCCTTACTGCAAGCCTTGGGAACCTTGAGTTGTGAAGGTCGTCGTCAGAGTTATTTCCGTAGTGAATTTTTCGCGACCATGCGTATTTTACAACGCGGTGATTTAACACAAGATAAATTGCATGGCTCATGGGCAGGTGCTTTTGGGCACACACAATTTATGCCATCCACTTATGAGCGTTTGGCGGTGGATTTTGATGGTGATGGACGCCGTGATTTGGTTTCGAGTACCACAGATGCCCTCGCCTCTACTGCCAACTTTTTAAAACGAGCAGGTTGGCAAACGGGTATGCCTTGGGGCTTTGAGGTAAAAATACCGCAGGGCGTGTCAATTTCGGGCGAAAGCCGCCGTAATAAAAAATCGTTAAATCAATGGATTGCACAAGGCATTACCCGTGCCAATGGAACCGCTTTAATTCAAGGAAATTTATCGGGCAGCACCCCCGCTGGCTTAATTGCACCCGCAGGCGCGAATGGCCCGATTTTCTTGGTCTTTAAAAATTTTGATGCGATCTATGGGTATAACGCCGCAGAAAGTTATGCTTTAGCGATTGCGCATCTATCCGATCGTTTAAATGGCGGCTTACCATTTGTAAGCGCTTGGCCGACCGATGATGCTGGCACATCTCGTGCAGAACGCCGTGAAATTCAGCAGTTTTTAATCAAACGTGGCTATGATATTGGTGTAGTGGATGGACTGATTGGCGATAAAAGCCGTCGTGCAATTCAACAAGAACAAAACCGTTTAGGTCTAAGCCCTACAGGACGTGCAGGACAGAAAATTTTGGCAGCATTTCGCCAAGAAAATGCGAAACAAATGATGCGTTAAGACGTATTTTAAGCGGTATGCTTAAACATATACCGCTTTCACTAGGATGCATCATCCAGATGAATCGCTTCTAACATATCAAAAATGACGGCAGTGACATCTTGGCTTAATTCACGGTCGTTAAAAATTTCATACGCCGTGATCGTCACATCCGTGTCGCTCGGAAGTTGTTTTTGCTCTTCTTCAATGAGGTGCTCTATTGGCAGTAACGTCTGTTTGATCTCTAAATGTAAAATTTCATCATAAGCGAGATTTTCATCTTCTAGCTCAATTTCCTGTTCATTAAAGTATGGCGTGAAGATGGCATTTAAATAAGGGCCAATTTCTTGAATATCAAATATTTGGATATCACGTGTTTGTTCTATCGTACTGATATGATCGTTCACTTCAATCAAGATATGATAATAACTCATGCGATTCTCCAGTCAGATAACATTACGGTGATCAATGTACAATAGCATGAATAAATCTAAACAATCGACCCTTCTCGTCACATCATCTGCATGTCGATGATTGAGATTAGCGGTTTAGCAATAATTCGCGATCCGTTGGCGTAAGTTGGAAATGAAGCAAGTCTTGATCTTTCATAATGGGATACATCAGCGCTTTAGGATCATCGTTATGGGCTAATCCTAAGGCATGACCCAGTTCGTGCGCGAGTGTCAGGCGTAAGTCAGCTTCCGACTCAAATTCATAAATCAGGATTTGTTTGCCATTAAATAAACCTTTATGGAACATATGAGGCTGAAATCGTTGCTTATATTGCTGAACTGAGGCATCCAGTTGTTGATCGAGTGCATTCAGCTCCCCTATTTGCCCATTCAATTGTGCAATCTTTTGATTATATTGACTGATTTCTTGTTGGAGAATTTGAACGTTTTGCTGCAAAGTCTCTTTTCTCTGTCTGAATTGATCAGGATGTTGCTGTGCAAACTGTTGTTCTTGATTAAATTGTTGAATTTGTTGATCCAGCTGCTGTTTTTTCTGATCGAGTAATTGTTTGCTCCACAATAAATCTTGTTCAACTTGATCTAATCGTTTCTTTTTATCGACCCATGTTTGCTGATTCGATT
>DAOMAH010000141.1:0-5059 GCA_035426725.1 Acinetobacter sp. | reverse complement strand
CGCTTTTTTACTGTCCGAAATCATCAACTAATGCTATATTCTTGTGCACTTATCTTAATATAATCATCAGTCTAATTTATGACCAATGATTATTGAAACAATCGAGACGCAGATGGACGATCAATCTTTAAAACAAGCCGCTTTGTACTACCATGAATTTCCTACACCTGGAAAAATCAGTGTGACACCTAGCAAGCAGCTCGTTAACCAACGAGATTTAGCACTAGCTTATTCTCCTGGTGTCGCAGCTCCATGTCTAGAAATCGAACGAGACCCTTCTACTGCTGCAAAATACACAGCGCGTGGAAATTTGGTCGCCGTCGTCAGTAATGGTACTGCTGTGCTTGGATTAGGGAACATTGGCCCACTTGCTTCTAAACCAGTTATGGAAGGCAAAGGCGTTCTATTTAAAAAATTCGCTGGTGTTGATGTTTTTGATATCGAAATTGCAGAAAATGATCCAGACAAAATCGTTGATATTGTTGCCTCTTTAGAGCCTACTTTTGGCGGAATTAACCTCGAAGACATTAAAGCACCTGAATGTTTTTATATTGAGAAGAAACTCCGTGAACGCATGAAAATCCCTGTGTTTCATGATGATCAACACGGTACCAGTATTATTGTTGGCTCTGCTCTTCTTAATGCCTTAAAAATCGTTAATAAAAAAATTGATGAAATCAAAATTGTGGCTTCAGGTGCAGGTGCTGCTGCACTTTCATGCTTAGATTTACTTTGCGCTTTAGGCGTCAACAAAGCCAATATTATGGTTGCTGATTCTCGCGGACTACTCACGACTTCACGTGAAGGTTTGGATGAATCGAAAAAACGTTATGTTCAAGATATTCAAGAGACGCATTTGCATGAAGTGATGGCAGGTGCTGATATGTTCTTGGGTCTTTCAGCTGCAGGTATTTTAACCAAAGAAATGGTTAAACAAATGGCTGAAAATCCAATTATTTTTGCGTTGGCAAATCCAGCCCCAGAAATTTTACCTGAACACGCACACGAAGTTCGTCCAGATGTCATTATGGCAACAGGACGTTCGGACTATCCAAACCAAGTTAACAATGCCCTTTGTTTCCCATATATTTTCCGTGGCGCACTAGATGTTGGCGCAACTACGATTAATGAAGAAATGAAAATTGCCTGCGTACATGCTATTGCACGTATGGCACATATTGAAGCTGATACTGCAACTTATGGTGAAAAATCATTATCTTTTGGTCGTGATTATTTGATCCCAGGACCACTTGATCAGCGTCTAATTTTAGAAATTGCACCGGCAGTCGCTAAAGCGGCAATGGATTCAGGTATTGCAACGCGTCCAATCGAAGATTTTTCTGCGTATCGCCAAAGATTATCTGAATTTGTTTATAACTCAGCATTTTTGATGAAACCAATTTTTTCACAAGCAAAATCTGATCCTAAACGTATTGCATATGCTGAAGGTGAAGATTCACGCGTGTTACGTGCAGTACAAATTGTTGTCGATGATGGTTTAGCTAAACCTATTTTGGTCGGTCGCACCGCAGTTATCGAAGAAAATATCAAAAAGTTAGGTTTACGTTTACAACATGGCGTTAACATCGAAATCGTAGATCAAGAAAAAAATCCTCAATATGATGAATTTTGGCAAGACTACTACACTACTATGCAACGTAAAGGCGTAACTGTTGAATATGCGCAACGTGAAGTACGTCGTCGCTCTACATTAGTTGCTGCGCAATTGGTAAAATTCGGTAAAGCAGATGGCATGTTGTGTGGGACTTATGCGAGTTATGACATTCATCTAGATTTCGTGAAAAATGTGATTGGTTTAAAAGAAGGTCGCAGCAATTTCTTCACACTGAATGCATTGATGCTTGAAGATCGTAATTTGTTTATTGCTGACACCTACGTCAATACCAACCCAACTGCTGAACAATTGGCTGAAATGACCATTTTAGCAGCTGAAGAAGTTCGTCGTTTCGGTATTACTCCACGTGTAGCCTTACTCTCTCATTCTAGTTTTGGTAGTGATCAGTTGGATTCTAGCGCACAAAAAATGCGTGAAGTTTACCGTTTACTCAATGAGCAAGCACCTGAACTTGAAGTTGAAGGTGAAATGCATGGTGATGCAGCACTTGATGAAACTATTCGTCATTCTGCATTCCCTAATTCACGTTTCAAAGGTTCTGCAAACCTATTGATTATGCCAAACTTAGATGCAGCTAATATTTCATTCAACTTATTGAAAGCAACTTCTGGTAATAATGTCACGATTGGCCCTATCCTTTTAGGTGCAGCTAAACCTGTCCATATTTTGACTCCGACAGCAACTACGCGTCGCATTTTAAATATGACAGCATTAACTGTTGCGGAAATTCAGCAAAGCCAAAACTAATTAACTTAAGCATAGCCTTTTGAGAAAAGCTCTGCTTAATACTTGAGAAAACCTCTATTCTGTTGCATGATTGCATGAAGAATAGAGGTTTTTTCATGCAAGTTTATTTAGTAGGCGGTGCTGTACGAGATCATTTACTCGGGCACCCCTATCAAGAAAAAGATTATGTCGTAGTTGGCGCAACGCCTGAAAAATTATTATCTTTAGGTTATCAACCTGTCGGAAAAGATTTTCCTGTTTTCTTACATCCAAGTACCAAAGAAGAATATGCTTTGGCACGTACAGAACGAAAATCTGGCGTGGGTTATCATGGTTTTCAATTCTTTACCCATACCAGCGTAACTTTAGAAGAAGATCTGATTCGTCGAGACTTAACCATTAATGCAATGGCGATGGATGACTTTGGAAAGCTTTATGATCCTTATGGAGGGCAACAGGATCTTCAAAACAAAGTCCTTCGCCATGTTTCAGATGCCTTTTTAGAAGACCCCTTACGTGTCCTTCGTGTGGCTCGTTTTGCTGCACGCTATGCACAATATGGTTTTACAATTGCCGATGAAACCATGCAACTTATGCGCGATATTGCTGCTTCAGGTGAATTAGCGGCATTAACACCAGAGCGGGTTTGGAAAGAAACATCACGTGCCTTAATGGAAGACCGAGCCGACCTTTATTTTCAAAGTTTAAAAGACTGCGATGCCTTAGCAAGCTTATTCCCTGAAATAGATGCTTTATTTGGAGTTCCACAACGCCCAGAATATCACCCTGAAATTGATTGTGGCATTCATACACTTATGGCACTCCAACAAGCGTGCCGTGCCGATTATGACCTAGACGTTCGTTTTGCTGTATTGGTACATGACTTGGGCAAAGCCCTTACGCCTATTGACGAATTGCCAAGACACATCATGCATGAAGAACGCGGTATGGCTCCTGTCACTCGCCTGTGTGAACGTTTAAAAGTTCCAACAAATCTTAAAAACTTGGCATTAATCGTATGTAAAGAACATTTGAAATGCCATCAAATCAAAAACTTAAAGCCCGGTACTGTTTGGCGTTTGTTACAACGTTTGGATGTTTTACGTAAACCTGAACAAGTCGTTAGTTTTGTACGAGCCTGCGAATGTGATGCTAAAGGTCGTTTAGGACTAGAAGAACGTCCATATCCGCAAGCACAGTATTTATTAGATTCGATGGAGATTGTTAGAAATATCCGTGCTCAAGATTTACCTGCACATATTCAAGGTGTAGAAATTGGTGAAATGCTCATTCAATATCGCATTGAAGCCTTAGCAAAATTTAAACACCAACAAGATCAATAAAATCAGTTTTAAACGATTTTTAATTCATTTGAAAAAATAGCAACCCAAATCATGGAATTGCTATTCTTCTGTGAAGTCAAAAATTATAGATTAATTATCGTTGATAAAACGTTGGAAGACAGAACGTCTTTGTGTTTCCATTCCTTTTACATTGGTAATCACACCAAAAATCAAACAGAATGCCAGTAATACAGCAAAGCCACACATGATGCTCGGTATGCCTGAAATAGTTGTTGGATCAACCAAGTAAACCGCTGTAGTAGGGAGAATAAATGAAGCATAACCAATGCCTAAATAGAACAGTGCTTTTTTATTCACTAAACCCGTTTTAGATGCTTGGAATGCCAAAGTGCTGCCAATCAACAACCACACGTAATAATAAAATCCATAGAAATACATCATGTTCGGCATCATTTCAAAGATGACATAATTGCCTGTGCATTGACTACTACGTATACCATGCGCTATCCACAAGAAAAATGCCGCAAAGGACAAAGCAAAAGCATACCATAAGCCCATCAATATCCTAGACTTTCGCTCGGCAAGCTCTAAGGTTAGATGAAACCCTAATGCCGGTAACATTGAAATAGATGCAAAGCCAATTTTCGCCCAATCTAAACTTGACAAAAATACAGCGCGTTCACAAACCATATATTCTGATAACTGAAACGTCTCCAAAAGAACAAGGATAAGCGTGCCGCAGAAACGCGGTTAGCGGATATTACTGATTATTTCGGTGGCAAAGAGCAGCTTTTTCAGGCTGTGGTTGCTAGACGCACCAAATTGCTAAACTATGATTATGAATCGAAATTAAACATGCTGAATCGTAATGGAAGCCTTTCAGAACAACTCAATGCTTTGGTCAGTGCTTTTATCTCCCCTTTAATCAATCGTGGTCAAGAAAGCCCTGCTTGGATGAATTATTTACGACTTTTATCACGTAATAATAGCTTAAGTCTTTTTTCTAATATTTCTGATTTTTCTATCTATTTTCAACCGATTAAAGAAAAATTTACGCAAGAACTTGCGGAATTATTTCCGGCCTCATCTGAAAAAAAGATTTTTAGTGCTTATCAACTCATGTCATCTTGCACCATGTCACAATTAAGTAGTGAATTAGAAATCGAGCAAGATATTGGTAATACAGAAAAAAGTTTAGAGCTTGAAAAAAAAATGAATGAAATCCTTAATTTTGTAAAAGGTGGAATTCTTGAATTGCTGAATGAAGCCGATCAAAATTTACGGCATTCCAATAAAGCACTTCGTTGATGCAAAAAAATTTCAAATTTTAAAATCTTAAGTAATAAAAAACCCAGTCATGATGACTGGGTTTTTTAAACATTTACTGATTCAA
>DAOMAH010000140.1:0-5078 GCA_035426725.1 Acinetobacter sp. | reverse complement strand
CGTATTGCCGCGAAACACATCGTCGAAGAAGAAACCCATAGTTTTGCTGGTGCGGATATGAGCACTAAGTTGAAATTAATGGGTGTGGATGTGGCATCAGTTGGTGATGCACATGGTATGACACCGAATTCACTCAGCTATTTCTATGCTGATGAAGATGCGCTGATTTATAAAAAAATTGTGGTTGATGCAGATAAGACCAAATTGCTCGGTGCAGTATTGGTTGGTGATGCCAAAGAGTATAACGACCTGTTGCAAATGATGTTGAATGGTTTGGCAGTGCCAGATGTTCCAGAAAGTTTGATCATGCCTGGTTTTGCCGATTCAGGTGCGAAAGCAGGCGGTAGCGGTGTCGATTTACTGCCTGATAGTGCAACTATTTGTTCATGTAATAACGTGTCTAAAGCAGACATTTGCCAAGCGATTTGTGATGGTTCAACTTCACTGGGTGCATTGAAAAAATGTACCAAAGCGGCAACGGCGTGTGGTGGTTGTGCGCCATTAGTCACTCAAGTGTTAAAATCTGAGTTACAACGCCAAGGTGTAACGGTTAATAACCACGTGTGCGAACACTTCCCATACTCACGCCAAGAGATTTATCACTTAGTACGTGTCAATGAAATTAAATCTTTTGATGATTTAATTCAACAACATGGTCATGGTTTAGGCTGTGATATTTGTAAACCAATGTCAGCGAATATTTTAGCGTCTTGCTGGAACGATTTTGTCCTAGAACCAACTCATGCAGGCTTACAAGACAGTAACGATTACTACTTGGGTAACATCCAAAAAGATGGTTCTTACTCAGTTGTACCACGTATGGCTGGCGGTGAAGTCACCCCGGATGGTTTGATTGCAGTTGGTCAAATTGCCAAGAAATACAACCTGTATACCAAAATCACAGGCGGTCAACGTGTCGATTTATTTGGTGCGCAAATCCATCAACTGCCATTTATTTGGGAAGAGTTGAATGCGGCTGGTTTTGAGTCTGGTCATGCCTACGGTAAATCACTGCGTACCGTGAAATCGTGTGTTGGTAGCACATGGTGTCGTTATGGTGTGGATGATTCTGTTGGCTTGGCGATTGAACTTGAAAATCGTTATAAAGGTTTACGTTCACCACATAAATTGAAAATGGCAGTGTCGGGTTGTACCCGTGAATGTGCGGAAGCGCAAAGTAAAGACGTGGGCGTGATCGCCACTGAAAAAGGCTGGAATTTATACGTTTGCGGTAATGGTGGGATGAAACCACGTCATGCTGAATTGTTGGCATCTGACCTCAATACTGAAACCTTGATTCGTTACATTGACCGTTTCTTTATGTTCTACATCCAAACAGCAGATCGTTTACAACGTACCAGTGTGTGGCGTGACAACATGGAAGGTGGATTGGATTATCTTAAATCAGTCATTGTTGACGATTCACTTGGTTTGGCTGAAGAACTTGAAAACCGTATGAGCCATGTGGTTGGTACTTATCAAGATGAATGGCGTACGGCGGTGGAAAATCCTGAAATCCGTAAACGTTTCCAAACGTATATCAATGCAAGCGCGGAAGCACAGGCCGATCCACACATTCAATTTACCAATGTACGTGATCAAATCCGTCCGTTGAACGATGCAGAACGTGCAAAAGATCGTATCCCAATGGTTGAAGCATAAGGAGCACAGCTATGACAAGTTTAAAAGAAATCAATATGCCTCCTGAAAATGATTGGATTGATGTTTGCAGCTTAGATGACATCACACCAAATACAGGTGTTGGTGCGTTGGTCGGTGAGCAAGCTGTTGCCTTGTTCCGTGTGGGAAGTGAAAAACGTATTTACGCACTAAGCAATAAAGATCCGTTCAGCCAAGCCAATGTCATGTGTCGTGGCATTATTGGTGATTTGCAAGGCGAACGCGTGATTGCATCGCCGATTTATAAACAACATTTCAGCTTGGCGACAGGTCGTTGTTTAGAAGATAAAGATCAAAAACTTTTGGTTTTCCCAACCAAAATTGAAAATGGTCGGGTTTGGGTCGGGACTGTTGCGCAAAAAACCTACATTACCAATAACGGCGTTTCACAAGAAAAAATGAAACTGGTGTTAATTGGTAATGGTTTAGCTGGGATGCGTTGTTTAGAAGATTTACTCGATATGGCACCAGATCGTTATGAAGTAACGGTGATTGGTGAAGAGCCTTGGGGTAATTACAACCGCATTATGTTATCGCCAGTACTTTCAGGTGAAAAAACCATTGATGACTTTATGCTGCATCCACACGCATGGTATAGCGACAAAGGCATTAAGTTTATTGCCGACGATCCTGCAGTGAAAATTGATCGCCCACGTAAAGTGGTTTATACCGAAAAAGGTGAAAAAGTCGATTATGACCGTCTGATTATTGCCACAGGTTCAAGCCCATTTGTGCCGCCAGTGGAAGGTGCAGATTTGAAAGGCGTCATTAGCTTCCGTGACATTTATGATGTCAATACCATGATCAAATACTGCGAAACCAAGAAAAATGCAGTGGTGATTGGCGGTGGTTTGTTGGGCTTAGAAGCAGCATACGGTTTAAAACAACGTGGAATGAATGTCACGGTATTGCATTTGATGGATCGTATCATGGAGCGTCAGTTGGACGGTCGTGCCAGTCGTATGCTACGTCAAAGCATTGAGCAAAAAGGCATTAATATTATTACCGAAGCCAATACGGAAGCCTTGATTGGTAAAAAAGGTCACGTGAGTCAAGTACGTCTTAAAGATGACACGGTTTTAGATGCTGATTTAGTGGTATTTGCCGTTGGTATTCGTCCAAATATTGCCTTAGCGCAAAGTGCAGGTTTACGTTGTAACCGTGGCGTTTTAGTCAATGACACCATGCAAACCTTTGACCCAAGTATTTATGCAGTGGGGGAATGTATTGAGCATCGCAATCAAACTTTCGGTTTGGTAGAGCCGTTGTGGGGACAAGCATTCGTGTGTGCAACACATTTGGCTGAACATGGTAGCCTTACATTTAAATCGCCAACTGTACCAACCCAGTTAAAAGTCAGCGGTGTTGATGTATTCTCAGCAGGCAATATCGAGCCGAAAGAAGATTATGAAGACATCATTTTGAATGATGAAAAGCGTCAAATTTACAAACGCATTATTATTCAAAAAGACAAAGTCATTGGTGCAGTGTTATTTGGTGATACCGAAGATGGCATGTGGTATGCCGAGTTGATTGCAGATCAAACCCCAATTGTCAGCTTTAGAAATAAACTGTTATTTGGTAAGGATTTTGCAATGAAAAAGGCAGGGTGAAAATTCTAAGAGGTTAAATTCTTCTGTAATTTGATACTCGAAAACGTCATCTGCAACCTGCGTGATTTTTGTAAGAAATGTTTTTGCGATGAAGTAAAACAGGTGAAAGAAGAGAACAGGTTTTGCAGATGACAATGGTTTTGCCTACTTTTCCCGAAAGAAAAGTAGGTCGAGCCGAAGGCTTAGCCTGAAAATAAGATGAAAACTCGGTAAGACACCCGAGAGAAAACATCTTTAAAGAGATTAATAAGGTAAGGAGCAGTTATGAACAGTATTCAAAATTTAGAACACAGTCGCTCCGATCAAGCAGAAACAATCATTACAAAAACAACTTGCCCATATTGTGGGGTCGGATGCGGCGTCGATGTCACGGTGAATCACACAGCACAAGGCACAACTGTACAGGTCGCAGGAGATTTAGACCATCCATCCAATTTTGGTCGACTTTGTATTAAAGGCAGTAATTTAGCCGATACTTTAGGTTTAGAAACCCGTGTTTTGAGTCCGATGTTTGGACGGAAAAATCATCGCCAAGTGACTACATGGGATGCTGCAATTGAAAAAATTGCGGACAAGTTCCAAGCCTGTATTGACCAATATGGTCGTGACAGTGTTGCCTTTTATGTGTCTGGTCAGTTACTGACTGAAGATTATTATGTGGTGAATAAATTCGTTAAAGGCTATTTAGGCACAGCCAATATTGATACTAATTCACGCTTGTGTATGTCTTCGGCGGTCGCTGCACATAAACGTGCCTTTGGCGAGGACATCGTTCCTGCCAGCTATGAAGATTTTGAACATACCGATATGGTGGTATTGGTTGGTTCAAATACAGCATGGTGTCATCCAGTGTTGTATCAACGCATCATGCAAGCCAAAAGCCAAAATCCAGATGTATTCGTGGTAGTAATTGACCCGCGTTTTACCAGTACCTGTGAACAAGCTGACTTACATTTGCCGATTTTACCAGGTCAAGATGTCGCATTGTTTAACGGTCTATTCCAACATCTTTATAAAAATAATTATACCGATCAACATTTTGTTGAAACCCATACCGAAGGTCTTGCAGCGTTATTAGAAGCAAGCCAATCGGAAGTTGATTTTGCGGCATTGGTTAAACGCACAGGTATTTCAGCGGAAAAATTACAACTATTTTTTGACAAATTTGCCAAAACTGAAAAAGTGATGACGCTATTTTCGATGGGCGTGAATCAATCTTCCCAAGGCGTGAACAAAGCCAATAGCATTATTAATTGTCATTTGCTGACTGGGAAAATTGGCAAGTTAGGCGCAGCGCCGTTTTCAATGACAGGTCAGCCGAATGCCATGGGCGGACGTGAAGTCGGTGGCTTAGCCAATATGTTGGCAGCACATTTAGATATTGATAATCCATCACATCAAAATTTGGTACAAAGTTTCTGGAACAGTCCAGTCATCGCTAATCAAGCAGGGCTAAAAGCAGTCGATTTATTCCAAGCGGTAGAAAGCGGGAAAATCAAAGCCATTTGGATTATGGCAACCAATCCAGTCGTGAGTTTGCCTGATGCAGATCAAGTTAAACGCGCATTAGAAAAATGTGAGCTGGTCGTGGTTTCCGACATTTGCGCCGATACCGACACCACCGCTTATGCCGATGTGCTGTTACCTGCGTTAGGTTGGGGTGAAAAAGATGGAACAGTCACCAATTCAGAACGTCGCATTTCACGGCAACGGGCGTTCTTAGATGCACCGAAGGAAGCCAAAGCTGATTGGTGGGCAGTTGCAGAAGTCGCAAAAAAACTTGGT
>DAOMAH010000139.1:0-5168 GCA_035426725.1 Acinetobacter sp. | reverse complement strand
CTTCTTTTAATAACACCATTGTGACAATTACCGATCGTCAGGGTAATGCACTGGCTTGGGCTACCTCTGGTGGACAAGGCTTCCGTGGATCACGTAAATCAACTCCGTTTGCTGCTCAGGTAGCTGCTGAAGTTGCTGGTAAAGCTGCTTTAGACTACGGTTTGAAAAACTTGGACGTCCTTGTAAAAGGTCCTGGTCCTGGTCGTGAATCTGCGGTTCGTGCTTTAGGTGCAGTGGGTTATAAAATTAACAGCATTACCGATGTGACGCCAATTCCTCACAACGGTTGCCGTCCACCTAAAAAACGTCGCGTGTAAGGAGAAACATTCATGGCTCGTTATATTGGTCCAAAATGCAAACTCTCTCGCCGCGAAGGGACAGACCTGCAACTTAAATCAGGCGTTAAACCGTTTGATGTTAAAACTAAAAAACACGCTAAAGCTCCTGGCCAACATGGTGGAGCTCGTGGCGGTAAACAATCTGAGTACTCACTACAATTACGTGAAAAACAAAAAGTACGTCGTATGTACGGTGTGTTAGAGCGTCAATTTAGTAACTACTACAAAGAAGCTGCTCGTGTTAAAGGCGCAACAGGTGAGAACTTGTTGAAATTGCTTGAAAGCCGCCTCGATAACGTTGTTTATCGCATGGGTTTTGGTTCTACACGTGCAGAAGCTCGTCAGCTCGTATCTCACCGTAGTATTACTTTGAATGGTCGTCGTGTTAACATTGCGTCAATTCAAGTTAAAGCTGGTGATGTAATCGCGGTTCACGAAGGTGCTAAACAACAATTGCGTATTAAAAGTGCAATTGAGTTGGCTGCGCAACGTGGTATTCCTGCTTGGATTGATATTGATCATACTAAGCTAGAAGGTACGTTCAAAGCTGCACCAGATCGTTCTGATCTACCTGCTGAAATCAACGAAAGCTTGATTGTAGAATTGTATTCTAAATAATCCTTGAGGTAGCAATAAATGACGCGTACTGCAAACGAGTTTCTAACTCCGCAAGCCATCAAGGTCGAAGCGGTGAGCGGGACCTCGGCAAAAGTAATTCTAGAACCTTTAGAGCGTGGCTTTGGTCATACTCTTGGTAATGCTTTACGTCGCATTCTATTGTCTTCTTTACCTGGCGCAGCTGTGGTTGAAGTGGAAATAGAAGGTGTTGAGCACGAGTACAGTACTTTAGAAGGCTTGCAGCAGGACATCGTCGAGCTCTTGCTGAACCTTAAAGGATTGTCTATTAAGCTATTCGATCAGAACGAAGCATATTTAACATTGGAAAAACAAGGTGCAGGCGATGTAACAGCCGCTGATCTACGTTTACCTCATAATGTTGAAGTGGTTAACCCTGATCATTTAATCGGTACTTTGAGTTCTACAGGTTCATTAAAAATGCGCCTGAAAGTTGCTCAAGGTCGTGGTTATGAAACATCTGACTCCCGTTTCCCAGAAGGTGAAACACGTCCAGTCGGTCGTTTACAGTTAGATGCTTCTTATAGCCCGATTCAACGTGTGTCTTACACCGTAGAAAATGCGCGTGTTGAACAACGTACCGATCTTGATAAGCTCGTAATTGATCTTGAAACTAACGGAACGGTTGATCCAGAAGAAGCAATCCGCAAAGCGGCAACAATTTTGCAACAACAAATTGCAATTTTTGTTGATCTTCAGAAAGATCAAACGCCTGTTGCTCAAGAGCCTCGCGAAGAAGTTGACCCAATTTTGCTTCGTCCAGTAGATGATCTCGAGCTAACTGTTCGTTCTGCTAACTGTTTGAAGGCAGAAAATATTTACTACATTGGTGATCTTGTTCAACGTACTGAAGTTGAGTTGTTAAAAACTCCTAACTTAGGTAAAAAATCGTTAACTGAGATCAAAGATGTTTTGGCATCGAAAGGTTTGCAACTTGGTATGCGTTTAGAGAACTGGCCACCGGCTAGCCTCCGAATGGATGACCGTTTTGCCTATCGTAGCCGTTAATTAAGTAGGACTATCACCATGCGTCATCGTAATAGTGGTGTGAAATTAGGCCGTACAAGCAGTCATCGTAAAGCGATGTTCCAAAACATGGCTAATTCTTTGTTCGAACATGAGTTAATTAAAACTACTGTTCCTAAAGCAAAAGAATTACGTCGTGTTGCTGAGCCTTTAATCACTTTAGCTAAAGTCGATTCTGTAGCAAACCGCCGTTTGGCTTTTGCTCGTACTCGTTCAGCAGCAACTGTTGGTAAATTATTTACCGTTCTTGGCCCTCGTTACAAAGAACGTAACGGCGGTTATCTTCGTGTTCTTAAAGCGGGCTTCCGTGCAGGTGATGCTGCACCAATGGCTTACGTTGAACTCGTTGACCGTGAAGTAAAATAATACTTCTACGTGTAGAGCTTCAGTTGTTCAAAAAGGTCGGCGTAATAGCCGACCTTTTTTATTTAATATTTTTAGCGGTTTGTAATATTGAAAACTCAGAAGTAAATATATTCTGGGAGTTCAACTTTTATGATGTTATTGTGCTAAGCAATTAATAGGCTGCGGTACGCACATCTTTTAAACCATGTTGTTATAGTGAATTTATACTCTTGATATAATTTATATAAGCAAGTTTGCCATTTAAGGTGTTAATGCCTTGTCTATCATTGAGTTTTTTAAGTTTTCGTATCTCATTAGATAGCTGATTGCTAGGACTTAAACCATTTTTACTTATTGATATGCCATTGATAAATTTTATTTTTTCTCCGAAAAATTTAATTTTATTAGGATTTATTTGATGTTTGTAACTGTTAATTAAAACTTGAATTTTATTTTTGAAACTATCATTTACTGCAACTCCAGTAAATGAAATATCATCAACATAAACTGTCATTTTTATTTTACGACTTGCTGCTAATCTATCCAATTCATCAAACATAGGTTTATTTGACCAGAAAGCTAATATGGAGCTTAGTAGGCTTCCAATTGGAATTTGATTATTTACCGTACATATGCTAGCCATGAATTCCGCGACATCTCTTGGATATTGTAAAAAATACCCAAAGAAATTTTGTACATGGGTGCGTGATGTTAATGGGAAGAAGTTTTCTAAATCTATATTCAATGTAGAACCATGACAATCAGCATGCACTTTTGCGTTGAGCACGCAAGAGGATTTTTTCTTTGAAAACAAATAATCTGGTGGAACTATCTCTGAAAGTAATAGGTGAATTTTTCTATGAATCGGCTTTAAAGTAACATTTGGCTCTTGAATATGACGAACTTTAATTTTTCCATTTTTTTTCAATAGTTTTAGATGTAAATCTATAAAAATTATTTGGATTTTTAGAGATCTCTTTTAAAAGAGATATTTGCTCCTTTAAAATAAAAGCTAAATATTTTTTACTTTTGATATTAAAAATCTTTTTTCTGTCAAAGAGAATTTTTCAACATATTCTAAAGGAGCATAATTACATTTTGTCATTATCGGATAACCATTCCATCAATCGAACAATTTTTTTGGTAGAAGCTAATCTGAATTTGGTTGCTACAGATAATGGTTGATTGTCATCTAATTTTTCGGAGAAAAATAGAAGTGATGAAAGAGGCATATCAAATTCTTCAGAGTATTTTTCCAAAAGATCAAGGCTTGGTTTTTTTTACCCTTTTCTATCTCGGATAGATACGAGTTTGAAATTCCAAGTTGAATAGATAATTCAGTTTGAGATATGCCATGATATTTGCGTATAGCCACTAAGGCATCATGAATCATATGTATTCCTATTAAATTCTGTTTTAAAGAGAACCACCTAAACTTGGCTTGATGGATCGTCAAAGCCATCCCCACCTAACAATTGCACAACTAATTTTGCAATATAGATAAGTAATTTAATGACAATCCACCAAAACTTACGATCGGAATTTTTCTTAATCTTCTCTAGTTTAGATGGCATCTGAAAGTTACTGAACGTCATGTTAAACTCCATAAACGAACCAAAATTGATCCCGTTATCATTTATGGAAATGACACTATGTTTTCAGATTTTCACTCCTTAAAAAGCAACACTTGCTTCCGTTAGTAAGTGTATCTCTTGTGGTCTACATTGTTCGCAATGAACTGTATTCCCCCAGAGTTTGAGGCTAAGCCTCCAAACCTTACGGTTTAAATAAAAAAACGGGTTATAAGCATCTAGCAGCAACACATCTAATATAAATATCAAATTCGCAAATGTAAAAATAAAATTCGCTATTAGCGAAAATAAATTTAATATTTTTATGAAAATAACATAATAGGGCTTATACAAAATGAATAAATAGTATGCGGTATAAGTGTCTTTAGCTTGCTCTAGTGGGGGCATACTCGAATGGCTTTTATTTGTATTTTCAAGTACCGCAAATATTTTTTGATATTGTTATTCCCTTTCAGCGATTCTAAACGCAATTTTAAAGCATTTACCTACTTAAATTTCTATAAAATGTCCCGAATTGATATGAAAAAAACGATGAATGATCAAACTTGACATTGTGTATTGTCAAATATGTGCTTTAATAAATTCAGTATGTTTACACGGTAGAACACGAAATGGAAAAGCAAGTTGATATTCTAATTATAGGTGCAGGCATTTCAGGAATTGGCTTGGCAGTGCACCTATCAAAACACTGTCCACAACGTCAATTTGAAATTTTAGAACGTCGTGATAGCTTTGGTGGCACGTGGGATTTGTTCCGTTATCCTGGTATCCGTTCCGACTCTGATATGTCCACCTTTGGCTATAATTTCAAACCGTGGGGCAAAGAAAAAGTCTTGGCAAGCGGTGCTGAAATCAAAAGCTATTTAAAAGATGTGATCAGCGAAAATCAGTTAAAAGATAAAATTCATTTTGGGCATCGTGTATTGTCTGCAAACTATGATTCGACCCAGAAAAAATGGCTGGTTGAAATTGAAGATCAGAACAAGAAAAAGCAAACATGGGCAGCAAATTTTGTCATGGGCTGTACGGGTTACTATAACTATGATCAAGGCTATGCGCCGAAATTCCCTCAACAAGAGGATTTCAAAGGGCAATTCATACATCCGCAGCATTGGCCTGAAAATCTAGATTATACAGGCAAAAAAGTCGTCATTATTGGCAGTGGTGCAACGGCTATCACCTTAGTACCGTCATTAGTTAAAGGTGGGGCGGGGCATGTCACCATGTTGCA
>DAOMAH010000138.1:0-5177 GCA_035426725.1 Acinetobacter sp. | reverse complement strand
CAGCAACTTCAGTAGTAGCATCAACAGCATCAACAGCTTCAGAAGCAGCTTCAGTAGCTTCAGAAGCAGCTTCAGTAGCTTCAGTAGCAGCTTCTACAGCTTCAGATGCAGCAGCATTAGCATCAGTAGTAGCTTCATTCTTAGTGCAACCAACGAAAGCTAAAGTAGTAGCGATAGCAGCAGCAACAGCAAATTTTTTGAATAACATGGCATCACTCTCATAAAATTGTGAGATTAAAAAAAAACCTGGACTAGTCTCTATGTGCTTTAATTATACCTACACTAATGTTTAGGTAATAACGCAGGGAGAGCAGCCTAGCTGGTCTGTCGCTATCCTAACAAAGCAAATCATGAATTGCTACTATTTTGTCCAACAAAACGGGTAAATCTGGCTAAATTAGCTATTTTTTTAATAGTAAATAACGATTGTTATTTAAATGTTAATCTAATGTTTGGATTTTTCGGGTGAATATTTCTTATTAATTCTTATAAAATCAAAAGGATATGTTTTTTTAGAAAACAATTAAAAAACTGTAAATATTCTGTAATGATGTCAACCAAATAAAAATAGATGCCATTTCTTATCAAAAGGTCTTAGTTGATTGAGACTTTACAGGCATCATTTTCCTTCAAATCTAAATTTAAGTCATGTGTTAAGAAAGTAGGGCACCGCGTAATAATTGTTTCGGAAGCCTTTCCATCAACTGTGAAAACGGTTCGGGGCTTTGCAAAGCTCTTGATAATATGAGCGAGCCTTGAATCCGGATCACACTGTCCTGCGCATGTTCCAAAGCCTTTTCTTCGGTAATTCCTGCATCTTGCAAAACTTGAGCAATGCTTTGAATGAGTCGTGTAAACACAGGTGCTATCTGAGGTATAAAAATAGAATGAGCCTCACTTAAAGTTAACACGGCTAAAATACAAGCGACGTGACCATTTTCATAGACTTGCTTTAACGCAGATGTGAACAGTTCTAAACGAGCTAAGGGGGAGACGTTACTTTGTAAATGAATAAAAATATGCTCTTCACGCCATTGTTCTAAATAGTCTAAAACCTCTTGCGCCATTTGCTGTTTTCCATTTGGAAAATGGTGATACAGACTGGCTTTACCTAAACCAGTTACTTGTGAAATTTTAGATAAAGAAGCACCTTCATAGCCAAATTCTCTGAAAATACTTAGCAATAGGGGGAGTAAGGTTTGTTTATCCATTTAAATTTCCCAATAAAATAACCTGTCTTTAAACCGAACGTTCGGTACAGTTTAATTATAACCATAAAAGAAGCAGATGATGAAACTTTATAATACGCAAATGTCAGGTAATTGTTACAAAATCAGACTATTACTCTCCTTCTTAGATATTGAACATGAAAAAATTACAATCAACCTGAGAGATAAACAACAAAAAGCCTCGGAATTTTTAGCAATCAATCCTTTGGGGCAAGTTCCAGTAATAGAAGATCAGGAAGTCTATGTCCGAGATTCACAGGCGATTTTGTGCTATTTGGCGTGTCAGTATGATGTAACCCAACAATGGTTTCCCCAAGATGCGATTGCCATGACGCAAGTTTTAGAATGGTTGTTTTTTGCCAATCAAAGCATTGCCTCAGGTTTAGCCGCAGCAAGGGCATTTTATTTGGTCAATAAACCACATGTACAAATTGAGCATGCAACAGAACAAGCACATGCTGCATTATCCATAGTCAATCATCATTTAGCTGAACATGAATGGTTGGTCGGACAAGCTCCAACGATTGCCGATATTGCTTGTTATCCTTATATTGTGATGGCTTCGCAAGGCAAAATAGAGCTAGAACCATATCCTTACATTAAAGCTTGGCTGCAACGTTTCCAAGCATTGCCACAATTTATTGCCTTAGATGAGTAGCTGACGATGAAAAAAGTTGTGATTACTGGCGCAAGTCAGGGCATTGGACAAGCCATTGCCGAAACGTTTTTAGCGCAGAATTATGTGGTTCATAATCTTTCGCGTCATGCGCCGAAATATACACATCAAAATTTGCAGCATTGGCAAGCAGATATGCTGGATTATCAGCAGCTTGAAAATGTGATTCAGCAGATCGGACTGTTTGATGTTTTGATCAATAATGCAGGTTATATGAATACGCTGACAGCAAGCTCCTATACATGCGAAGAACGACAGAAGATTCTGAATGTGAATTTGATTCATAGCATTCAATTAAGTATTGATGTGGCAGAAAAAATATTTAAGCCGCAGCAAGCTGGACGAATTATTAGTATTGCGTCCATTGCAGGGCAAATTGGACACCCAGATATTTGGTATGGAATTTCCAAAGCAGGGCTGATCAATGGCATGCGCAGTTTAGCCCGAAGTCATGCACAGCATAATATTCAGACTTTTAGTATTGCACCGGGCCCTGTAGAAACACAGATGATGCAAAAAATTCCAGTGGAACGGCAAAAACGTTTAAAAGAAGCCACATTAAATCAACAATTTTGCCAAGCTCAAGAAATTGCAGATACCGCTTTTTGGCTCGCAGATGCTGCACCAAGTTGTTTAAGTGGAGAGGTTTTTGATTTAAATAATGGCGTGAATTATCGCTAAGTTATTTGGGGGGGAATAGTAATATGTGTATTGCAATTCATCCTGTCTCAACTATTTAAAAACGTCTTGGAATTTTTTGCCCATTTAGTACAGGGGTTTCAGCATTTTTTAATACGCCAAACAACCATGTTTCGGCATGTTGAACGGCGATTTTGAGTGAATCACCCAAAGCCAAACGCCCTGCAATAAAACTAGCCAAGGAACAACCTGAGCCATGATATTGCCCTTCTAGGCGCGGGCAAAAGCTTTCAGCAATCAATTTTCCATCGACATAAAGCATATTTCGAATATGGTCAGGGGTATCTTCATGTCCGCCTTTGACCAGTACAGCTTTTGCACCCATTTCAAATAACTTTTGAGTAGCAAGTTCAAGATCATTGACACCTGTTAAAGCTTTTAATTCGACGGTATTTGGCGTGATTACTGTGGCGAGAGGAATCAATTCAACAAAGGCTTTAACTAAAGTTGCCTGATCACCCAATGAGCCACCACTATTTGCCACTAAAACAGGGTCGAGAACATATAAATAATCGGGATGCGCTATTAAAAATTCTGCCAAAGCACCAATATTTTCAGTCGTACCAAGCATGCCTGATTTCACACATCGAATTGGTAAATCACCGACCACAGCATTGGCTTGTGCTAGCAATAATTCTTTTGAAGTAGCTTCAAAACTAAAAACTTGTTGAGAGTTTTGAATAGTTAAGGCCGTACATGCAATGGCTGCATGCGCACCACTCTGACCAATCGCTTCAATATCGGCTTGTAAACCCGCACCACCAGAAGGGTCTAAACCCGAAAAACAAAGTACGGTCGGGCGCATACAAATTTCTTCCTTCTATTCATTCAAGTTAGTATAAGCAAGTTTTGATTCAGTCACGATGCGTGTGAAGCAAGACTTTATTCAGATTTACAATAAATTTCATACAGTGTGCGCATAATTTTCAAGATACGGACATCATTGAGCTGATAAAAAATTTGTTTACTTTCTCGTCGCGTCGATACAATTTCATGATTTCTTAGCACACTCAACTGTTGTGATAAAGTCGGTTGACGGATTTGAGTGTGCTGTTCGATTTGCTGCACATTCAGATCATTTTCAATCAAGACACACAAAATTTTTAAGCGATCAGGGTTAGACAAAATTTTCAGATTGTTACAGACCATATCGATATGTGATAAATCCAAATGTTTTTCTAAAGCGTCGTTAATCATTGTTGTTCCTGTAGGTCAGCTATTTAGGCAAGAAGAAGCAGTGATTGATTCAATTAATAATATTATATATTATAAAAAAGCATATTATAAGTGAGTGCTAAAAATGCATGATTTCATTCTTGCCTTAATGGGCGGGGCATTACTTGGTATTGCAACCGTTGGATACTTGTATGTGCATGGGCGTATTGCAGGAATCAGCGGTTTAGTTGAGCAATTCTTAAGCCCCAAAACGGTATGGAATACGCCCGCATTCTGGTTTATTGCAGGTCTAATCACCGTGCCATTTATTTATGGATCGATACTACAGCCCAAAATTGAAATTCAAGCTAGCGCATTAATGATGGTAATTGCAGGATTGTTGGTAGGCTTTGGTACACGTCTAGGCTCTGGATGTACCAGTGGTCATGGGATTTGTGGCGTGAGCCGATTATCCAAACGCTCATTGGTTGCCACTTTAAGCTTTATGTTGGCAGGATTTATCACGGTATATCTGATTCGACACATCATCGGGGCATTTTAAATGAAAAGTTTACTGGCTTTTATTTTGGGTGGAGTTTTTGCGCTTGGTCTCATGATCTCTGGAATGTCGAACCCTAAAAAAGTTTTGGACTTTCTAGATATTTTTGGGCAGTGGGATGCGAGCCTTGCATTTGTGATGATGGGTGCGATTGCGGTGGCATTTGTGCCATTTCAATATGCGATACGTGCAACTGCACCAAAAACTATCTTCAATGACCCCATTTTATTACCCACTCAGCAAATACTGGATTCACGCTTGATTATGGGTAGTTTAATGTTTGGTGTAGGTTGGGGGATTGCGGGCATATGTCCAGCACCTAGTCTGACTTTAATTGGCTTAGGGCATTATGAGGCATTTTATTTTATTGGGGCGATGTTATTAGGTATGGTACTGCACCGTAAATTGTCGAGGGGAGCATGATGTCATTGCATCCGCAAATCATCAAACATTTTTTTGATGAAACCACCAATACTTTTAGTTATGTGGTGGTTGATCCAGCGACTCAACAGTGTGCGATTATTGATAGTGTGCTGGATTATGATGCGGCCTCGGCCACCACATCGACCACCCATGCAGATCAAATAATCGCCTATATCCAAGCGAATCAATTGCAGGTGCAATGGATTTTAGAAACGCATGTTCATGCCGATCATTTGACTGCAAGTCATTACCTTAAACAGAGGTTGGGTGGCAAAATCGCCATAAGTAAAAACATCGGCGTGGTGCAACAGACTTTTGCTGCAATTTATAATTTGGATATGAAGCAGATTAATGCATGTCAGCCTTTTGATCACTTTTTCGAGGATGGCGAACATTTTCAAATTGGTAAATTACAGGCTTATAATATCCCCACTCC
>DAOMAH010000137.1:0-5199 GCA_035426725.1 Acinetobacter sp. | reverse complement strand
GCTGCTTCTGAAGTTGCTGCTTCTGAAGTTGCTGCTTCTGAAGTTGCTGCTTCTGAAGTTGCTGCTTCTGCTGCTCAATAATCTAGTTTTAGATTATAGAAAAAAGAGAACCTTTGGTTCTCTTTTTTTATGCCTAAATTTTCTTAAAGAAAAATTGGCAAGAAAAAGCAGATCAATCGATCTGCTCATTTCCAACGCGCTGTCTAAATTTTTGCCCCGCTCTAAACGTTACCACTCGACGTGCAGAAATTGGAATCTCCTCCCCCGTTTTCGGATTTCGCCCAGGGCGTTCACGTTTATCACGTAATTCAAAATTTCCAAAACCAGAAAGCTTAACTTGCTCACCTTCGATTAAGGCTTGGCTAATTTCATCAAAAAATAGCTCAACCATTTGTTTTGCTTCACGGCGATTTAAGCTCGTAAGTTCACTTAGATGATCTGCCATCTCTGCTTTTGTTAGTGCTGTCATGAGGCCCTCAATGTCGCTTGATAAGTGTGTTCCAACACTTTAATAATATGATCCATACTAGATTTTATTTCAGCATCTTCAAGCGTACGAGTTGGGTGCTGCCACAATATCGCAAATGCCAATGAGCGTTTGCCTTGTTCAACCCCTTGCCCCGTATACACATCGAATAACCAAGTCGAGTCGAGTAATTCCCCACCCGTTTGCTCAATCAATCGCTGAATATCTCTTACATCAATCTTATCAGAGATTAAAAGCGCAATATCACGTCTAACCGACGGAAAACGTGATAATTCTGTAAAATTAGATACATAAGATTGCAAAACTGCCTGTTGATCCAGTTCTGCGACCCAAGTTGTGGTTAAATCCAGCTCATTTTCCAAAGATGGATGCAAACGACCAAGATAACCAATCGACTTTCCATCGACCAATATTTCCGCAGACTGCCCTGGATGTAACCACTCTCGTTCCGTGCGTACAAATTCAACGTCAACACGTCCCGCTGCTAAAATATCTTCAATCTCACCTTTGAAATCAAAGAAATCCAGAGACTGCGGTTTTGCATGCCAAGATTCAGATACACGTGAACCGACGGCGATCAATGCCAAAGTTGGAATTTGTTTAAGATCATGAATACTTTGTGCATTTTGATAATCAAAGCGCAACCCCAATTCGAAGAACCGTACACGCTGCTGCTGACGATTTAAATTGTACTGCACACAAGGAATCAAACTCGATAGCAAGGTGCTACGCATTACCGCCAGATCACTTGAAATTGGATTCGCTAACATCAAAGGCTGTACATTTGGATTGAGTTGCTTTTCGAGTTTTGCATCTGCAAAGCTAAAACTAATCGCTTCTTGATAGCCTAATGTTGCGACCGTTTGACGTAGCTGTGCAATTTCAAAACGATCTTGATATTTCTCAAGCTGTACATCAATTTTTGGCAGACTAATTTTTATGTTGTCGTAGCCATGAATACGCGCCACCTCTTCAATCAAATCTTGATAAATTGCCATATCATAACGATGCGATGGAGGAATAACTGACCATTCATCTTGAGCTTTAGTCTCAACCACACAACCCAAACGCGTTAGCGCATCAGCTATAAAATCACTCGCAATTTCATATCCAAGCAATTGGTCAACTTGGGTTTGCTTTAACGCAATCGCTTCACGTTTCGGCAATAAATGCGTTTGCTCAGCAACCGTAATTGGACCAAACTCGCCGTCAGCAAAAGCTTGTATGAGTTCAGAAGCTCGATGCATGGCAATCATTGGCAATTCAAAATCAACGCCACGTTCATAACGTTGTGATGAATCGGTATGTAAACCCAAACGACGGGCACGACCTGCAATCGCTAGTGGTGCAAAGAATGCACTTTCAAGGAAAATATCTTGCGTATTATCGGTTACCGATGACTCCAATCCGCCCATAATACCTGCGATCGCCAATACTTTTTGATCATCTGCAATGACCATCATGTCATCTTGCAATTCAACTTCTTGATCATTCAGCAAAGTCAATTTTTCTGATGCTTTGGCTTGGCGAACTTGAATCGAACCTTCAATTTTCGCCAAGTCAAAGGCATGCATCGGTTGGCCCAATTCCAGCAAAACATAGTTGGTAATATCGACCAAAATACTGTGCGTGCGAATACCCGAACGTGCCAATGCTTGCGCCATCCATTCAGGCGTTGCAGCTTTCACATTGACATTTTTAACGATACGACCTAAATAACGCGGTGTACCATCCGTACTGACATTCAGAGTTTTTTCATCTGAAATAGTTGCAGGAACTGGCTGAATTTCAGGCTCATTCATTTCAAGTTGATTAATCACCGCAATTTCACGGGCAATTCCACGAATGCTAAAACAATCACCACGATTTGGCGTGATGCTAATATCAATCACATGATCATCAAGTTTTAAATATTCACGGATATCCATACCAATTGGCGCATCAGCAGGAAGTTCTAACAAACCATCAATTTTATCTTCTAAATCAATCTCAGATGCACCACACAGCATCCCTTGTGATTCAACACCACGCAGTTTGCCTTTTTTAATTTTAAAATCGCCAGGCAATACCGCACCAATGGTTGCAACTGGTACTTTCATGCCGACACGGACATTTGGCGCACCGCAAACAATTTGTAAGGGCTCACCTGAACCAATATTAATGGTGGTGACACGTAAACGATCTGCATCTGGATGTTGTTCAACCGTCAGTACTTCACCAATAACAACACCTGTAAATGGTTTTGCCACAGGGGCGAGTTCATCCACTTCCAAACCGAGCATGGTCAGTTGATCAGAAAGTGTTGCGCTATCAATGGCTGGATTCACCCAAGTGCGTAACCAATTTTCACTAATTTTCATCTGTATAAACCTTCTTTAATCCTGAAAAATGCTTAGGCAAATTGGCGTAAGAAACGCACATCATTTTGATAGAACATGCGTAAATCATTGATGCCATAACGCAACATCGCAAAACGCTCTACCCCTAAACCAAAAGCAAAACCTTTATATTTATCAGGATCAATCCCTGCGGCACTCAACACACTTGGATGTACCATGCCACAACCTAAAACTTCGAGCCAACGACCACGCTCATCCATAATATCCACTTCGGCACTTGGCTCGGTGAATGGAAAATAAGAAGGACGGAAGCGGACAGTTAACTCTTTTTCAAAAAATTCATTCAGCAGATTAACCAACAATCCTTTTAATTCAGCAAAGCTGGTGTTTTCTGCAACGTACAACCCTTCGATCTGATGAAACATCGGCGAATGGGTTTGATCAGAATCGCAACGATAAACACGACCAGGGCAGACAATACGAATCGGCGGTTGGCTGGTTTCCATAGTCCGAATTTGCACGCCCGAGGTATGGGTACGAAGCAAATGTGTTGCATCAAAATAGAAAGTATCGTGCATCGCACGTGCAGGGTGATGACCCGGAATATTCAACGCTTCAAAGTTGTGATAATCATCTTCAACTTCAGGGCCGTAAGCAACTTTGAAACCTGCTTTGGTAAAGAATTGACAAATACGCTCTTGGACTTGGGTCACAGGATGGATACTGCCCATGCGCTGACCGCGACCTGGCAAAGTAATATCAATGGTTTCACTGGCTAATTTTTGTGCCAACTCAGCTTGTTGCAATGTGTTTTGACGTTCAGTCAACGCGGCATTGATGGCTTCACGCACCGCATGAATCGCAGCACCTTGAATTTTTCGCTCTTCAGGATCCAATTTTCCCAGTGCTTTTGACTGTTCTGCAAGCTGGCTTTTTTTCCCTGTAAATTGAACTCGGACTTGATCGAGGGCAGCAAGGTCTTGGGCAGCTGCAATAGCAGCAAGCGCATCAGCGTTCAGGGCTTCCAGTGACATAATAACTCTCAAAGCAACAAATATAAGAATAATAAACCGCTATAGTTTATCAGTTTTTTAGTGCTTTGATGAAGATGAGCCAAGCTTTAAATGCGCTACTTTTTAAGCATTTATGTTCGACTGCCATGAAAACCATGCTAAGGGCTAAATTTCAATCAAACACTGGTGAATCGTTCAGTAAAATGTATATGATAGTCGCATCATCAATGAGAAATAATAACGATGTCGCTGGATCAAATTTGGAAACAACAACTTAGCCTTGTGACTTTTGGCAACGAATTTTTAACTCGTGATTTAGAGTTTAACCGTTTGACCGAACATCCTATTTTCAATCAACAAAGTTTAGTTTTTCGTCAGTTGCTTTCACAACAATTATTGGCACAACATTTTCAAATTTGGCTTGAGGGTTTAAAAAATCAAGGTGTAACAAAATTGAGTTTGCATCTTTCTGCGCTGTTGAATGAAGAACAAAATCCGAATGCCAATGTCGAGCTATTGCCTATTCCCCATTTTATGGTGAGCCATCAGGGTAATAAAAAAACCGCCTGGATTTGTGGACAAGAATTGCCAAAATGGGATAACCCAGATCGTGAATTTATAGCCCCCCTTACTCAAAGAATGACCATTTCTCAAACTACATTTTGGGGTTATGAGCTGAATGATAATTTAAGCAAGCAAGTTAATACCGATTTAAACAAAGTTAATTGGAATGAAATTTCGATTTTCTTGGAACGAGAGCTATTCAACACGTCTTATGCGGCAGACTTTTTGGAACCAGAACAACAAGACTTTCCTTTTTATGGTTATGCGCTAGATGCTGAATTAATACCAAGTCACACTTTGGCATTAATTCCTACCGACTATCCTGCCGATTGCGCGCATCGCTTACTGCATCGCACGCAAGCGCTCACTGATTATTTAGAAGCAAAAAGACAGCATCCTTATCGAGCTTCAGGTGAGCTTATTAGTCCCGAAGAACAAATCAATTTGCGTAATTTTTCCCAAAAAACTGATGATATATTTGCAAAATTGATTGTTAAAATTGCCAATCATTATCAAACAGCACAACTAAACGCTGAACCTGAAGTTTTTGACCGTACAATGGAAACGCCACAACTGTTTAATGAGACTCATCACCATCACCCTAAAGCAGGCAAAACTGGTGTGCTAAAACTCATTATTTTGACCGTGATTATTTGTATTTGCGCTTATTACTTTGGATTGTAGCCATAGACTATTTATAAATATGTCGTTTTAATTTTCATAACACCAGATGTCTATTGTTATGTTGATTGACATTTGTATTGAGTAAGATTTTAATTTTAATGAATATTTAGTT
>DAOMAH010000136.1:0-5207 GCA_035426725.1 Acinetobacter sp. | reverse complement strand
TTTTTTGAAACCATGCATCGTGCGACCAGTCGCATTAGTTTTCTGCCAGACTTTTGGTTTACACATCCTTTAACCACTGAACGGATGAGCGAAGCACGACTTCGTGCCAATCAGTTACCAAAAGTTAAAACTCGACTTTATGACCTCGATTTCAATATATTGAAATGGTACACCTTAGTTGTTTCAAACCAAGCGACCGAAAATCAATTACAAGCGGCTGCTTCACAAAACAATCTCGCAGCACAGCTGGCATTGGCAAAGTTTTATTTAGACCGTGGCGATTATGCTCAAGCACAATCCAGTCTTGACCTCGTTAAAACGCCATTAAAAATGCATGTGTTAATTCCCCTCATTCAAACCGATATTTATTTAGGGCAAAATAAACTGGACTTGGCATATAACAGCATTAACTCAATTCAAAAAACCATGCCTGAAAATCGTGCCTTAGCCTACAAATTGGCAGAAGTATTGATTCGACAGGGGAATAGTGCGCAAGCTCAAATCTTGGTGCAACGTTTTATTCATCGAAATCAAAGAGACATAGAAGGCTGGCAATTATTACAACAAGCCACAAATTTGGATAAAAGTTCGAGTTTGCAGGCAGTCAATGTGCTTTGTTATCGTGCCGAAGTAGAGTATTGGTCGGGCAATGAAGAAAATGCCATTAAGTCGATGCTACATGCACAGCGATTAGCCAAAGGCAATGAATTTATGTCTGCAAAGATCAATACGCGTTTGAAACAAATGCAAGATGATCGACGCATGAAAATTTAATTTCAGCATATATTTAGGAAATAAAAATGATTAAAGGGCAGTGTTTGTGTGGAGCAATACAATTTCAATATCATGGTGAAATTGAAGCCAGTATTTTGTGTTACTGCCAACACTGTCAGCAGGCGCAGGGGAGTTTTGCTGCGTGGAATAGTCCAGTAGACCAAAACCAATTTGAATTGATTTCTGGGCAAGAGCTGCTTAAAGCGTATTTTCACACACCCAACAAGGCACGGGTATTTTGTCTGCAATGTGGCAGCCCTATTTATTCCTATCGTACCGATTTACCTAATATTGTTCGGTTGCGCTTGGGTACAATCACAGAGGGAGAGATTCCCGCGCCAACACAAGAATTTTTTGTTGAACATAAACCAAATTTTATTGAATTGAGATAAGATGAGGCACGAGAAAAATTTGAATGAAGTTAGAAAAATTTATGAACAAATTGCTTGGTTTTATTATTTCACTTAGCTTTGTGGGAACGTGTTCAGCAGCTTCAGTTGAGCAATATGTAAGTTCGGTAGAGAAAATTACAGCGACCTATGCGCAAGACATTCGGGGTTTTTTACGAAGTTTAGACCCAAAACTATCGCAATTTAGTCCAGAACAGAAAGTTAAATATTGTGATATTAATAATCAATATATTCAAAATTTATCCGATGCGATTGAGAAGAATCGCACACATTTACCAGCACCATACGCGACCATGACCAAGCAAGATGTAATTAAGCAAGTGTCTGAATCGAAAGAAATGCTGATGCTGCAAAAATATAATATTCAATGCCAATTTAAATAACGCAGTTTCAAAAAATGCCATTAACGCTTAAATAAGCATTAATGGCAGTGTTGTTATTTACGACGGTTATTATAGGTAGCGAGTGCAGTAGGTAGGTTTTTACGCATATCACCAATACGTTGGCTATTCGATGGATGCGTTGATAAGAATGAACCCTTACCAGCGCCATCTAAACGATTCATTTTTTCCCATAATGTAATCGCTGCATTCGGATTAAAACCTGCTTTTGCCATAAGCATCAAACCGCCATAGTCGGCACGACTTTCAAGGTTACGTGAATAGGGTAAACCAATACCAATTTGACTACCTAAAGAAATTGCCGCATTTCCTGCTTCACCGATATTCGCACCCGCATAAGACGTACCAATACCAATTGCTAAGTTCGTAAGTGCTTGCGCACCAATTTTACTTTTAGCATGTTCTTCTAATGCATGCGTCATTTCATGACCCATTACTGCGGCAATTTCATCATTGGTCAAATTAAGTTTATTCACGATACCCGTATAAAAGACAACCTTACCGCCTGGCGCAACATAAGCATTGACTGTATCCGATTTTAAAACAGCCAATTTCCAATCAAAACGTTGACCTGTTTGATTCATTTGATCTGCATAAGGTTTTAAGCGTTGGAATACAGTATTAATGCGTTGATAAGTACTTGAACTGGTATCTAATTGATTCTTTGCACGTGCTTCTTGAGTAAGTTGGGCAAAGCTTTGAGCCGATTGTGCATTTAATGTTGCACTGTCTGCGCCTGCCATGTCAGCAAAAGAGGTACAGCCCGAAACACTTAGCATTGCCGTGGCACATAGACCTAACATTAATTTATTCATATTTATTCGCTCCAAATCAGCAATTTATATATCTCGTTATGATTACTTGGGATTATAAAAAATGTTGAGCAGGCTTGATATTCTGAATTAGCCCATAATCATTGTAATTATGTAAGTAAAACTGATATTCATCTTTAATATTATCAAAATCAAAAAAATTAAAGCCAGTGTTTTTGCACTGGCTTTGATGAATTAAAGACTTGAGGTCTTACACTCAATTATTCTTCATCATCAAATTCTTCTTCAGGGAAAGCTGCATCATCTAAAGAAGTATCAAAAATCAAAATGGCTTTACCTTCTGTTTGAATCATGCCTTGTTCTTCAAGTGTTTTGAGTACACGACCAACCATTTCACGTGAACAACCCACAATACGACCAATTTCTTGACGCGTAATACGAATTTGGCGGCCATTTGGTAAAATCATCGCTTCAGGTTGCGAAGATAGGTCGATTAGGCAACGTGCAATACGACCTGAAACATCAATAAATGCAAGATCAGTGACTTTACGCGTAGTATTCTTAAGACGACGTACTAACTGTGCAAATACCGCATAGCTTAGGTCAGGATATTGTTTGCTGAGTTCATGGAAGTTGTCATAAGAAATTTCCGCAATTTCACAGACATCGCGAGTACGTACTTCAGCAGTACGTTGAGGATTCTTTTCAAAAAGACCCATTTCACCAAAAAAGTCACCTGGGTTTAGATAAGCCACCACAATTTCACGTTCATCATCTTCACGTAAAATAATGGACACTGAACCTTTTAAGATTAAATAAAGTGATTTTGATTCCGTTCCAGCATCAACAATTGCAGTGCGTTTAGGGTATCTATTAATATGAGCACGTTTTAGTAATGCTTTAACTGATTCAGGAAGTTGACCAGGAGATAAAGCATCAGTACTAAGTTGTGAAAAATTTGAAGTCATGCTTAAAATTTCCGAATTTGGATAAAACCGATCACACAGAGCTCGAGAGAGCTTTTCTACACAGCAGGGCTGAAATTCCTTATCAACCCTTTTTATGTTAGTGTACAAGAACTAGGTAAATTTATAACGTTTTGTGGGTAGTTGCAATGCAAACAAGTGTACATTGGTTAGAGAATGTTGCTTTTGAGGGGAAATCTGAAAGTGGTCACAGTGTAGTGATGGATGGCTCTGCAGAGTATGGTGGTGAAAACCGTGGTCCACGTCCTATGGAGTTGATATTAATGGGACTTGGTGGTTGTGCTTCGTTTGATATTGTGACTATTTTAAAGAAATCTCGCCAAAATGTGACGGGTGTTATATGTCAGCTAAAAGCGGAAAGAGCAGATGTGATTCCTGCTGTGTTCACAAAAATCCATTTACATTTCGTGGTAACAGGAAAATCGGTTAAAGAAAAGCAAGTTGAAAAGGCAATTGAGCTTTCAGCAGAAAAATATTGTTCAGCGAGTAAAATGTTGTCCGATGGGGGAGTCGAAATTACCCATGATTTTGAGATTATCGAAGCAGCTTAAAATGGCATATTGTTAAGCAATACTTAAAAGTGATCTATTATGTAGGTCACTTTTTTTAACCTTTATTTTAAGAATAATTGTGGATCGACACGGACGTCATTCAAACTCATACCCCAATGTAAATGTGCACCTGTAACCCGTCCTGTTTTCCCGACCAAACCTAGTAATTCCCCTTGATGAATGGTTTGTCCTTTCGCGACATGAATCTGACTTAAATGGCAAAACATACTAATTAAGCCCTGTCCATGATCAATCATCACGGTATTGCCATTAAAGAAGTAATTTCCAGTTTGCACGACAACGCCATCAGCAGGGGCAATCACTTTTTGTCCCACAGGTGCAGGGATGTCTAATCCCGAATGTGGTGCACGCGCTTCACCGTTAAAAAATCGTTTTCGTCCAAATGAATTACTAAATTTGCCAGCAGTTGGCCGAATGAAATTTGGAAATGCTGTCCATGCGCTTGCACTAAAAGAATCGTATATCGCATTTTGTTCTTTGGCTTCACGAGCATAACGATCTAGTTGTTCTTGGTTTGGATTCACATAATCCTGATTTTTAACTGTGATGCGTTGCTCGGCGTATGGATAAGGTTTCACCTCAATTTGAATTGGGGTGCTGTTGGTATTTAAAGTCAATGTCCCTAATGTTGCGGAAAGCGGTATACCAAATACCGCATAGCGTTGTCCATTTTCTTGACTGATTAAAACTGGTTTTTGCTGATAAAGAACTTGAGTGATATCTGCTGATAAAGGAATGACAGCAATTCCACCTGCTCGACGCGAATCTTGTGGAAGTTGGGCGAAACTATGAACAGTGCTAAGTAAAAAAAATGGGACGTAGATAAGACATTTACTGTATTTAGACATTTCATTTTTCACTGAAATTTTTTCTACTTATATTGTAATGGATTATATTTTTTTGGTAGGTTTTGATTTGTATAGAAACTTAAGCTAAGTTCTCTCTTTATAAAAAATCCCTGCCGAAGCAGGGATATTTGGAGGAACTTTACTTAATATAAACTGCGGAGATTAGTTACCACCGAACACATAAGCAACACCTATGCGACCGCCAACTTCACTACCACCAGCAAAACCTAAAGCAGCACTGAACGATGTACGGTCATTTAATGCGCCGACTACACCTAAAGCACCAGCAGATTCACTTTCATAATGACCTACGCCACCAAATACAGCAAATTGACCTGGTTTGATGTTTGGAACTTGTTGTTGAGCAGCTAGAGCGATTGCAGTACCGCGATATGCAGTACGCTGTACATCATCAAGACGGTTATTAACATTAGTCAAACCAT
>DAOMAH010000135.1:0-5224 GCA_035426725.1 Acinetobacter sp. | reverse complement strand
CAGCATCTGGTCGTATTTATGCAGCGTACGGCGGCATTTATATTTTTACTGCGCTGATGTGGTTGCGCTATGTCGATCAAGTTGCATTAACGCGATGGGATGTCTTAGGTGGCATCGTGGTTTTATTCGGTGCGAGCCTCATCATCTTACAGCCGCAAGGCTTAGTCAGATAAGCCTAACAACGCATTTTCATTGCAAATCAGAATCATAAGAAACTAACTTTTTTGTAATTATTTGGCTCGATGTGTAAATTTAATCTATTGATATTATTCGTTAAATTTATTTTATCTCATTTTATTGAATTATTTTATAAAAACTGCTTGTCAAATACCCAAATAGTGCGTACTTTAATGATTAGGCACATTATTTTAATATTTGAATAAAGATGTTAAAGCATACTGTAAACAACACCGCTTATTTTTATTTCTGGCAATACAATTAGTTGCCTATAGAGATTCGGGCAACATAAAGGTTGCCCAACCAGTTAATACCTGATCGGCAACCCCGATCAGGTTTTTTTATGCTTGGACATTTATCAGCTTAGCAGAAATTGTATGCGTACATTTAGCTTTTCATATTTTAGCAAGACATCTTGGTTTTACTTTGCCAAAAAATCAACATCACTGAGATCACACTTGCTCAAATAAAAGATCGAACTGCACTGGACAGTCCAAAGGAACATACTATGAATGCTGTAAATACGGCTTTAAAACAACCACAAATTCTTACACAAGATTGTGTACTTAGTTCGCCATCACAAATTAAAGCGCAATATCCGTTATCAGCCAATTTATTTCGACAAGTCTCAGAGCATCGTCAAACTATTCAAAATATTTTGTCAGGGCAAGATCATCGTCTTATGGTCATTACAGGACCTTGCTCGATTCATGATCCTATCGCAGTTTTGGAATATGCAGAGCGATTACAACAACTACAAGAACAAGTAAAAGATCAAATCTTCCTTGTCATGCGCGCATATATCGAAAAACCACGTACCACGGTGGGCTGGAAAGGTTTTTTGTACGACCCACATTTAGATGGATCATCAGATTTACAACTCGGTTTAGAAAAATCTCGTGAACTTTATATTCAGTTAATTGAAAAAGGCTTGCCAATTGCCACTGAAATTTTAAGTCCAATGGCGACAGGCTATTTTGATGATGTATTGGCTTGGGGTGCAATTGGTGCGCGTACCAGTGAATCACAAATTCATCGCGAAATTTCCAGCCATATGCCATATAGCATTGGTTTCAAGAATGGTACGGATGGTTCAATTCAAATTGCACTGGATGCGATTCAATCGGCGTTGAATCCTCATCAATTTTTAGGTATGACACAACAGGGTTTAGCTGCGATGCTGCATAGTGAAGGTAACTCATTGCCGCATTTGATTTTGCGTGGTTCGAATCATGGTACCAATTATGATTTAGCTTCGATTCAGGCCATGCATTTCAAGCATAAGCATTTGCCTGCTTTGGTGATTGATTGTAGTCATGGCAATAGTGGCAAAGACCCATTACAACAACCGAATGTGTTAAAGCAGATTATTACAGAGCGTGGTGAGTCAAAGGTACGTGGGGTCATGATTGAAAGTCATTTAGCCGATGGTAATCAAAAGATTTCCTGTGACATGTCGTATGGTCAATCAGTCACAGATGGTTGTTTGGGTTGGGAAAAAACTGAACAATTATTGTTAGATGTTGCAGTGAAGTTAAGACATTTCGTTTAGGTATAATGATCACTTGTAGAATATTTTTTACCAGTGATCATTCATTGCGCCGAAAGTTAAAGCCCCACAAAATCAAGCAAAAACTTAAAATTGGCATCACCATAAAATAGCCTAAGTATTTCATAGGCAGTTTTTGCTGTGATATCACAGATTGAGACGGTTGGTTTGGGTCAATATAAATTTCAATCTGCTTGCCAACTGGATATGAGTTTAGGATAGCTTGTGCTTGATCATAATGACCAGCTCCCATATTAAAGAAAGCAAATCGTGAAGATTAGTATTGATGGTTTTGATAAAAATATTGATATTGGATATACGGTGTATAAATTCCATTCTTTTGTGAGCTGAGTTGCGCATGCGTAACGACAGCATGTATTGAATGATAAGATTGAGCTGCATTCGCTTGATTTAAAAATGAAGTAAATGAGGCATAAGTAAAATAAAGCGAGATCAGTAAAAATACGCCACCCACAATAATCAAATCATAACGTCGAATACGCTTAATATTGCTCATCTTGAAGTTTTTTTGGCATGTTCTAATAAGAAATTGCCAATCTCCTGACTAAATTTTCTCGGTTCTGTAATCAATGGGGTATGGCCTGAATGTTCAAAATACACCATTTTTGAATTCGCTAGGCTATTGGCAATAATCGTTTGCCCAGTTTCATTGTATAGCGTTGATTCACGACCAATAAAGAAAGTCGCAGGGCAATCTACTTGGCGAATGGCATCTCGATAATCTTCATCATGGTTTATATAATTCTCGACATACCACAGTAAATAGTCCAAACGTTGAATCGGGAGGAAATATTTCTGCAAAGCGGGGCGTTTCAATGCCAATCTGACCAGTTTTACACTATAGGTATTACTATTTTGCAATTCGATAAAATCGCCCCATAAACTAACCAGCTTATAACGGATGTTACTTGGTAAATCGTTAAGCGTGGCAGCCTGTTTATTTTCAAGCAGAAGTGTTTGAATATCGAGTAGAAGACGTTTGAATTGAGCTTGCTTCTGTCCAAATAAACCATATTGCCAAGAATCATCGACTGTTAGTTTTGGCGTTTGGTCTATATGTAAATAGGCTTTGAGTTTTTGAGCTAAACCGCCATGTTTCATGCCATGCATAGCGGTACTTGCACCCAACGAATAACCAATCAAAATAAACTGATCTAATTTTAATTGTTGAATGAGGGATGCGACATCATTCCAATGACTTGAAATCGCATCTATTTCCGGAATTGCACAGTTTTTTGAGCCGCCAAATCCGCGCCATTCAGGAATAATAAATTCATATTTATGACGATTTGCGAATAAGAAAGGAAGCCACTGCCAGCTTTGCATCCCTAATCCAGATAAAACCAACACAGGTTCACCTTCACCGACACGACGTACAAATAATTTTTCCTGATCTGGCATGGTATAAAAAGGCATTATTTTTCTCCAATGTCAGTTTTAACGGCGAATTGTTTCAATTGAGGAATCATTTTTTCTAACCATTGCACCCATTCCTGTTCCTTAATAATGCCTAATTCAAGTATCATTTTATGAATAAATAATACACGATTGCTTGGTTGATGATCTTTAAAATCTTTATCGTGAATGGACTGATAAAGTTCTAGTTTTTCTCTGTGTAAAACTAAATGTCGTTCTAACTCAGGCAAAATTGTGTTGCCGCCGAGTTGTGCTTCGGCACGTAATCGCACCATCAAATCATCACGCAACTGCGCAGGTTCACTTTGTTGATCTATCCATGCAGCCAATTCAATTCGACCCAATTGTTCAACCTGATAGGTTTTCTTTCGGCTATTGGAGGTGTCTTGTTCTAAAGTGGATATCCATTCTTTTTTCAGCATCCCATTGAGTTCACGGTATATTTGCTGATGAGTTGCATTCCAAAAGAAGCCCATTGATCGGTCAAAACGACGCGCTAAATCAGAACCGGTGCTCGGTTTTTCCAATAAGCTGGTCAATAAAACATGGGCAAGTGACATAACCATCCAAAAATAAATTGTGACTATAAAGATTATGCAAAAAGTTGCATAAAAATCAAATCTTGTTTATAAGTTTATGCAACAAGTTGCATTAGCAAGCAGAGTGCGAGCCAAAGGAGAAACCATGTCAGCTTATCCACATTTATTAAAACCACTTGATTTAGGCTTTACTACATTAAAAAACCGTGTGCTTATGGGTTCTATGCATGTGGGACTTGAAGAAGCTCCTCAAGGTTATGAGCGAATGGCTGCGTTTTATGCTGAACGTGCTAAAGGGGATGTTGGACTCATTGTGACTGGTGGTATTGCTCCAAATGAAGCAGGCTTAACCTTTGCTCATGCATCTAAGCTCGACAGTATAGAAGAAGCCGAAAAGCACAAAATTATTACTCAAGCCGTGCATGCCGCTGGCGGTAAAATTGCGATGCAAATTTTGCATACTGGGCGTTATTCGTATCAAGCTGATATTGTTGCACCTTCAGCAATTCAAGCACCCATTAACCCAATTAAACCAAAAGCTTTAACTGAAACCGAAATTCAACAAACCATAGATGACTTTGCTAACTGTGCCAAACTCGCTCAGTACGCAGGCTATGATGGTGTGGAAATCATGGGTTCTGAAGGTTATTTAATCAATGAGTTTATCGCTGCTCGCACCAACCATCGTGATGATCAATGGGGTGGAAGTTATGAAAATCGAATGCGTTTTCCAATTGAAATTGTAAAGCGTACCCGTGCGCTAGTCGGTGAAAACTTCATCATTATTTATCGCTTATCGATGTTGGATTTAATCGACGGTGGTTCAAATTTAGAGGAAGTGATTCAGCTTGCTAAAGAAATTGAAAAAGCAGGCGCAACGATTATCAATACGGGTATTGGTTGGCATGAAGCCCGCATTCCAACCATTGCGACTAAAGTGCCACGTGCAGCATTTACTTGGGTGACTGAAAAGCTAAAAGGGACAGTTTCGATTCCTTTAATTACGTCTAACCGTATCAACACGCCTGAAATGGCAGAGCATGTTTTAGCTTCGGGTCATGCAGATATGGTGTCGATGGCACGACCAATGTTAGCCGATCCTGACTTTGTGCTGAAAGCCAGCCAAGGGCGTAGTGATGAAATCAATACCTGTATCGGTTGTAACCAAGCGTGTTTAGATCATATTTTCTCTATGAAAATTGCAACTTGCTTAGTCAATCCACGTGCATGTTATGAAACTGAACTAATTTTTAAAGATACAAATGCTGTGAAGAATATTGCAGTGATTGGTGCAGGCCCAGCAGGTTTAAGTTTTGCAACCTATGCCGCTAGTCGTGGTCATAAAGTTAAAATATTTGATGCAAGTAATCAAATTGGTGGTCAATTCAATATTGCCAAAACCATTCCGGGCAAAGAAGAATTCTACGAAACCTTGCGCTATTTTAAACGCCAAATTGAATTACAACCGAATATTGAGTTAGTACTGAATCATACCGCAACTTATGAAGAATTGAGCCAAGCC
>DAOMAH010000134.1:0-5284 GCA_035426725.1 Acinetobacter sp. | reverse complement strand
ACCTTCATAGTCATCGACTTGATCTTCAACCCCAAAGTGCTGATTGACCAATTTATAGAGCTCTTGACTCACCACACTGGCATTATCGACCGCATCTGCCGAACTGTCCTTGGCGCTTGCAACTGGCCCATCTTTGACTGCAGCGTCAACTTTTTCGGCAACTTCTTGTTCCAAGCTGTTGCCTTTCATTCTTAACACACTTTGTACTAAGTATTTTTCATTGACCTTACTGTACAAGTTGGCTTGTAACAGCAGTTCTTCAATTGAGCTTTTTAAACGAATTTTCTCGACCACGCCTGCTGCTTTATCGGCAGACGTCAGCGATATTGCTTCTAGCTCAGTTTGATCTGCCAAGCGGTAATACACAGCGCTAGATGCTTTGACATATTCGACAAATTTTTTGTAATCGACTTGTTTAAACGCATCTTGATATTTAGAAAAATCTAAATAAGCCAAGTTGTTTTGGTTTTCTTTATTGACCAAATACGGCATTAACGCGAAATAATTGACGTAAAATTTATAATCTTTCAGGTCGATGACCATCGGCACTTTGGCTTGAACCAACAAAGTCGGTTTTTCATAGCGTGCAGTCAGATTTAATGAACCCATTTTTTGACGATAATGCACCGAACCATCGTATTCAAACTGCAAATCATTCAAAACATTGGTCATAATGCGGGTAAATTGATCTGCCTTGTTTCCCTTAGCTGTCATCGGCTGTTGCGTTGACAGTGCAGCATATAAAGCCTGTTTTTGCTTTACGTCTAAACTAACTTTCTGATCACGCAGGTATTGATCTATTTTCTGTTTAATTGTGCTGTCTAATTCTTGCTTGCCAGTGGCGTTGGTCGCTGTTTTCTGGTCAACATCGACATGAACATTAAATTTCCCACGATAATCATAGCTCGGATACTCATACATGGCGTTTAGGCTATTGATCGCCTTCTGTTCCAAATGTACCGCCCCTGCATTGGTTTTTATGACATGCTGTGAACAAGCAGACAGACTGAAACCTAGTACACATAAAGTTAGATATTTTAATCGCATAGCTTTTTCGAACACCTTTATATCGTTATATTTACAACTTTTGAATTGATCATTTTCAGTTTTTATATCAGACTAAATTTTAACAGAAAAACGATTTTCATGGATATTCCTTTATCCAAAAATTCGCTTTTCTGACATTTTTTTCCTCATGAATTATCAATGTATTTTTATATATACTGTGAATAATCAAATCATCTAAACAGATAATCCAAAATGATTCAAATACAGGATTAAGATTATGCCAGCTTTTAAAGCCCCGCTCCGTGATATTCGTTTCTTAATGAACGAAATGTTAGACTTCCCAGCTCACTACCAAACTTTGGCTAGTGGTCAAAATGCCGATGCTGAAACAGTCGACATGATTCTTGAAGGTGCGGCAGATTACTGCGAAAACGTACTTTCGCCGTTGAACCAATCAGGTGATGAAGAAGGTTGTACTTTCAACAATACTGAAGTGACAACTCCTAAAGGCTTTAAGGAAGCTTATGACCAGTTCGTCATGGGCGGTTGGCAAGGTCTTTCTTATCCTGAAGAATTTGGTGGTCAAGGCTTACCAATGTCTTTAAACCTCGTTAAATCTGAAATGATGGGTACGGCTAACTGGTCGTTCACCATGTACCCAGGTTTAAGTACAGGTTGTATGAACACCATCATGCAGTTTGGTACTGACGAGCAAAAAAACACCTACATGCATAAATTGGTTGAAGGTACTTGGTCAGGTACAATGTGCTTAACTGAACCTCAGTGTGGTTCAGACTTAGGTCAAGTAAAAACTAAAGCTGAACCTCAAGCTGATGGTACATACAAAATCTCGGGTACTAAAATCTTCATCTCTGCAGGTGAGCACGATTTAACTGACAATATTATTCACATCGTTCTTGCACGTCTTCCAGACGCACCTGCAGGTACGCGTGGTATTTCATTGTTCATCGTACCTAAATTCATGCCAACTGAAAATGGCGGCGTAGGCGAGCGCAATACCGTTTCTTGTGGTTCTATCGAACACAAAATGGGTATCCGTGCTTCTGCAACTGCGGTGTTGAACTTTGATAACGCGACAGGTTTCCTGATCGGTGAAATCAACAAAGGTTTACACGCGATGTTTACCTTCATGAACACTGCTCGTATTGGTACAGCGATTCAAGGTGTTGCACATGCTGAACTTTCATTCCAAGGTGCTTTACCTTATGCGAAAGATCGTATGTCGATGCGTGCACTTTCAGGTAAAAAAGAACCTGAGCGTGTAGCTGATGCGATTATTCACCATGCTGACGTACGTCGTTTGCTTTTAACTCAAAAAGCGATTGCAGAAGGTGGTCGTTCAATGATCTACCATGCTGCAAAACTTGCTGACTTGATGGCAGATGCTTTAGCGAGCGGTGATACTGCTGCGTATGAAGCGCATGATGATAAGCTTGGTTTCTATACCCCAATTTTGAAAGGTTTCTTAACTGAATTAGGTTTAGAAGCATCAAATAACGGTATGCAAGTTTATGGTGGTCATGGCTACATTAAAGAATGGGGCATGGAACAAATTGCACGTGATGCACGTATCTCAACGTTATACGAAGGGACAACAGGTATTCAAGCACTTGACTTACTTGGTCGTAAAGTTCTTTTAAGCTCAAAAGGTAAAGTTGTTCGTGACTATACTGCTGAAATCTTAAAATTCTGTGCAGCTCATGCTCGCAACAAGTATTTACGTCGCTTTGCTTGGGACTTAACCAAGCTTTGTGCACAGTGGAATACATTGACTGTACGCATCATGCTTGCTGCACGTAAAGACCGTGACATCGTTTCTTCAGCTTCTGCTGATTTCTTGATGTTCTCTGGCTATGTGATGATGGCTTACTTCTGGGCTCAACAAGCGGTGATCGCATCTGAGAAATTAGAAGATGGTACTGGTAGTGAAACTCCAGAATTCTATAAAGCGAAAATCAAAGTTGCTGATTTCTACTTTGACCGCTTGTTGCCACGTACACAAGGTCATGCAGAATCAATGGTATCGACTTCTCGTACTTTGACTTCACTTGCACCAGAACACTTCAGCTTCGATTACTAATCGGCACTGAACAAAAAAGAGCGCAATATGCGCTCTTTTTTATGCTTTATTTTTTATTTTACTTTTTCAAATACATAGGGTTTTTCAGGAAATGGATATTCATGAAAAAACTGGCGGTTCGCACCGTCATCACTATTCCAGATTTTATCGCGATCAAGGACTAAATCCTGATTTTGATTAATTTGATAATACAAATTGATATTGGCAGCATCGCAACGGAGCATAATTTCATTAAATTCTTTATGCACAACCCATTGTACTTGCTTACAGGTTTGCTCAATTTTACTAATGTTTCTTGTGGATTCTGTGCCTAAACGTCCAAAACTGGTATTGGTCCAATACACCGAACCGTCAGGCAATAAATTTAGAATATATTCCGCTTCTTTTTCACCATTAATACAACCTGCAAATGCATCTGTACAAGGGATAAGTGCATGATAACGCCCAGCAAACTCCAAATCCAATTTTGACGGCGCAGCTAGATTTTGCCTAGGTGCAGCGGGTGCAGGCATGGTCGGCTGTCCTGCGACATCAGTTAGAGATACCCCTTGATCTTCTCTTGCGACAGGCGTTGCATTTTCTTCAAGACTAGGCTTCGCTTGAGGGGCTTGTTTATCTAGCATTGTGTTGTGATTATCACATGCAGTTAAGCCTAGACAGGAAATCACGCCTAAACTCAAAAGCGGTGACATCCACTTGAATGGTCTATTCATCATTCTCTAAAATCATATCGGTCTATTTTGCTTTCTCTGATTAGGATTAGAGAAAGACCTTGAGCATTTTCGTACTGGACAGCTTAAAATCGTTAAAACAAGCTATTTAAAAATAAACTGCCCGAAGTTTGGGCTTTAATGCGATGCATTTTAGGGCAAAACTTTGAACTTTCCAGCTATGTTTTACACAACTTAACCAATCTTTTCCGTAGTCAAACTTTAAAAATACTGAACTGCCCATATCTCTTACTTAATAGCAGCTCACTTATAGATTTCTTGGTTTGGGTTGCTGTTTTATACATTAAAGGAGAAAAACTGAATGACCGCTTCTGGTTTATATCGCTCGACCCAAAAGAACATGATCGCTGGTGTGATGGGCGGTGTGGCGGAAAGATTTGGATGGAACGCAAATTTCTTGCGCTTGATCTTTGTGATCATTTCGCTGATGAGTGCGGCATTTCCTGGAATTCTAGTCTATTTGGTTTTATGGTTTGTGATTCCAAAACAAACGGCTGCACAGCTACAAAATAGGCACGCTTATTCCCCTTCGGTCAAAACTGTTTACGAAGACCGAAACGTACACTCTTAGACCTCATTCTTTTGGTCGCTACGGTTGAGTTTACCCCTAATGCAACCGTAGCTTTTTTTTGCCTATCAATTCGTAGTGAAGTGATGACTATCGCTGATTCAGTTGTTGCTGCAAAGCGGCAATCATATCTGCACGACTTACAATACCAATGAGCCGTTGATTTTCTACCACAGGGATATAATTAAAGGATTTTTCCACAAAATACGGCACTAAATCTTGGATTGGTTGCGCTGGGTCTACAGTTACCACACGGCGGCTCATAATTTGTTTGACATAATGTTGCCATGAATTGCGTGGGTCAGATGCACCTTTGAACCATTCGACCACTTCATACAATGCCAATGTTCCCACTAATTTTTCATCGTCATTTACGACAGGCAAACTCATCAAATTGACCGTTTTAAATTTATCTAAGGCTTGATGAATATCGTCGTTTTCATGCAACTTAATCACATCACGACTCATAATATCGCGGCAAACAAAAACACTTTTTCTACGTTCATTGGCATGTTCTTGCGCTTCTAAAATAATTTTTTCTAAGTCGTATTGGCTAATATCCAATAACTCGGTGTGATGCTCTAAAGCATATTCAATATCTTTGGGTTGAATGGACACCTTTTGCGTCGGCGTTGGGTCTTTAGAACGTTCATTGATATGTGGGGTAGTAGGATAATGCCGCCCAATCAAACGATTAAAAAATACTGCAAACACCAGCAATAACAATGAATTGAGCAATACAGGATATAAAACAAAATGAAAGCCTAAACGATGAACGGCATCACCACCCAAAACAGCCGTAATTGCCACTGCGCCACTCGGCGGATGCAAGGAATCGGTGGTCATCATCAGGAAAATGGCGAGTCCAACCGCCAC
>DAOMAH010000133.1:0-5295 GCA_035426725.1 Acinetobacter sp. | reverse complement strand
GGTCAGGACGTTTATTGGCTTCATTATTTGGCGAATACGCATCGTCCGAGCGGATTTTACGATCTGCCGTATAACGGTTGATCATAGAATCCATGTTTCCAGCCGTTACACCCCACGCAATCGTCGGTTTGCCAAGCACACGAAAGCTTTCAGCATTAGTCCAATCTGGCTGCGCAATAATCCCGACACGGAAACCTTGCGCTTCTAGCACACGCCCAATCACACCCGATACAAAAGACGGATGGTCGATATAAGCATCACCGCAGACCAAAATAAAGTCACACGCATCCCAGCCGAGTAAGTCCATTTCTTCACGTGACATCGGCAAAAATGGGGCAGGTTCAAAACACGACGCCCAATATTTGTCGTAATCAAACAGCGCTTTTGGCGCAGTCTGCATGGTATAAGCGGTAGACATGGCTTGCGATTCTCGGCTAGCAGGAGGAGGGATTCATCAAAGATGAAAGCCGGTCATTTTAGCATAAATTGTATTCATTTTTCTTGATTATAAAATATACAAAAACAACGAGATAAAAATTAATTTGTGCAAAGTTTAATCAAATTCATCATATGTCAGCTTATTATTAGACCTTTCTTAAAATAAACGTTCAATTATAGATTCTTCTAATCCGTCCGTTTTGATTTCTTCGAATGTGGTAACGGCATTGCGGGATATTCACCTGCAATTGCCGATTTCAAAAATTTCTGAAAGGTCGGACATTGCATGTGATTTTCTGCGGGACAAACCGCGGCATGTTTTAAACCCTCGCTAATAAAATGTAGTCGCTTGGTCATTTGCTCCAACTGATCAGCCTTTTCTGCCAGCATTGCTCGATCAAGCTCAGGCTGCCCACCTTCGCCAAACATGTGGGCGATCTCATCCAACGAAAAACCTGCTGCTCGCCCCAATGCAATCAATGCCAATTGTTCCAATACCTGTTTGGCGTACTGACGCCTTAAACCTTGCCGCCCGATGGATTTGATCAGCCCTTTTTCTTCATAAAAACGTAGGGTTGAGGTCGCCACATGCGCTTTTTTTGCAACTTCTGCAATATCCATAAAAAACCTCTTGACTTCAAGTTGACTTGAACTTGCACACTATCTTTATCACATATTGAACAGAAAATATCAAGGTGAGCACTTTCACACTGTTATTACACGTCATTGGGTTGGGAGTTGGCGCAACGTTGGTCATGGATTTTGGCTTATGGATTTTGAAACAGCTCAATATCCCGACCTTAAATTTTGCCTTGCTTGGTCGTTGGGTCGGTTGGATGTTTCGAGGCCAATTTACACACCAAGCGATTGGTCGTAGTCCTGCAATTCAATATGAATATCTGTTGGGATGGATTGCACACTACAGCGTCGGCGTTTTCTTCGCATTCAGCTTTGTCTTGATCGTTGGTGATGCTTGGTTGCTACAACCGAAATTTTGGTCTGTACTGTTGTTTGGTATCTGCACAGTTGCGATTCCATTTTTCATTATGCAACCCGCAATGGGCGCAGGAATTGCTTCAGCCCATACCCCTCAACCGCTGCAAAATCGCCTCAAAAGTATGCTCAACCACTGCATTTTCGGCATCGGTTTATATCTCACTGCACAACTGTTACAGATCATTTAATGGAGCATTTTATTATGAAACGCATTGCAATTATTTATCATAGTGGTCAAGGGCATACCCAATTTATTGCCCAACAGATTCAACTCGGTGCGGCTCAAATTGCCAATATTGAGGTCAGTTTATACGCAGCCGAACAATTGCTGTCACAACCCGAAAAATTGATTCAGTTTGATGGTTTAATTTGGGGCACACCAACCTATCTTGGTGGTGTGTCGGCAAGCTTAAAACAGTTGATGGATGCAACAGGTGGCTTATGGAGGCAGCAAAAATTACGCGGTAAATTGGCAGCAGCGTTTACTGTTTCATCCTTGCCTGCTGGGGATAAACAATCAACCCTAATTTCGCTTTTTACCTTTTGTATGCAACACGGTATGCTATGGGTCGGAAATCCAATTTTACCCGAACAGCATCAAGGAGTTGCCTATGCGCAAGCGGCGAATCGACTCGGTTCTTGGTCAGGTTTAATGGCACAAGCCGCACACGGCAGCGCAGCGCATCTCTTTGATGATGGTGACATTAAAACCGCTCAGTTATTTGGACAAAATTTTGCAAAAACACTCAATGCCTATCAAGGGGTTCAAATATGAAGCTCTCTAAACTGCTCTTTCCGTTCATTTTATCTGGCATGATGTCTTGCCTCATTTCGGGGATTACCACCTTAAAAGCCGTCGGTTTGATTCACAACTTTTTTGGCTTATGGATGTCCGCTTGGATCATCGCATGGCTGTTTGCTTTTCCAAGTGTGATGATTTGCGCACCCATCGCACAAAAATTGGTGCAATGGATTCTTAAGGATCGCTAACCGTTGAAATATTTAAATTCAGTCTTGTAGGATAATGCCTACAATCATTGCGGCAATTGGCGAATATCCAACTCAGTTTTTTTTCATTATTCTATGCCTTATAGAGAGACAGGACGTCTTCTAAGAAAAATAAAATACACAGGATGTGGTCGTTGACAGGAGTTGGCGGCAAGAAACCGAATATAGAAATGCCTCGATAGAATGTCGGGGCTTTTTTATGTCGGTAAAATCGTGATTACGGCAATGTGAACGCTCTATTGACTCAAGCACAGTGAGTCAATAACATCATTTTTGAGTTCGGTTTTCCTTAAGTTGATTGTTTTGCAGATATTCCATCCAACCATTCAGTGGTCATTATTTAAAATCACATTGATGATCGCTGCGATCAGTTTATCTGGCTGTAGTAGCTTAAGTGGCTCATTCGCCAATCGCTCCAACCAACTCTCGGCAGGAATACAAACTGCTTATTCAGTATCACCCAATACAGCCAATCGACTTTCACCAATGATTGTGCGTAGTGCTGAACAAAACGATGTTTCACCCATATTATTGGCAGCCGTGATTCGCCAAGAATCGAATTATAATAGTGTGGCTCGCTCGCCCATAGGTGCAGTTGGACTAACACAAATCATTCCAAGTCACTGGCGACAATCCTGCCCTGGCAATTTGTATGATGAAAGCGTCAATATCAACTGCGGTGCGCATGTCCTCGCTAGCTACTATAAATCTGCGGGAAGCTGGTCTAAAGCGGTGGCGTATTACAACGTTGGGCCTACAGGCTATGAGCGCAGTTTTTGGACACGGCACAAAGGCAAAAAATATGCACGTTCAGTCAAACGCCATGAAAAGACCTTAAAGAAAGCATTGTAAATATGTTCGGCAATAAAAAAACCATGCACTTAAGGCATGGTTTTTTATGTGTTCGATTATATTTAAGCTTCGTCAAATAGCCCTTCAAATAATACCGAAGATAAATAACGCTCACCACTATCAGGTAAAATCACCACAATGGTTTTGCCTGCATTTTCAGGACGTTCCGCAATCTGCGCAGCTGCTAACAGAGCTGCACCACTAGAAATACCAACCAAAATTCCTTCTTGCGTGGCGCATTTTCTCGCCCATTCAATTGCATCTGCACTATTCACGGTTAAGACTTCATCGACTAGGTCGAGATCTAAGTTTTTTGGAATAAAGTTTGCGCCAATGCCCTGAATTTTATGCGGTGCAGGGCTAATGCTTTCACCATTTCTGGTTTGAGTGATAATTGGTGATTCCGCAGGTTCAACTGCAACCGAATATAGTGGCTTATTCTGAACTTGCTCAAAATAGCGTGAAATGCCAGTAATAGTTCCACCTGTCCCCACACCTGACACTAAAATATCGACTTGACCATTGGTGGCCTGCCAAATTTCAGGGCCTGTGGTGTCTTGATGAATTTGTGGATTGGCAGGATTTTCAAATTGTTGTGGTAAAAAATACAGGTCTGGATTTTCAGTCGCTAAACGTACCGCTTCATCCACTGCACCTTTCATACCTTTTGTGGGTTCAGTCAGAACTAGATTTGCCCCAAGTGCTTTTAAAACTTTACGACGTTCCAAACTCATACTTGACGGCATGGTAAGGGTAATCGGATAACTTTTTGCAGCCGCAACAAATGCTAAGGCAATGCCTGTATTGCCACTGGTTGGCTCTACAATATGCATACCTGCTTTCAGCACACCACGTTGTTCTGCATCGGCGATCATTGCCGCACCAATACGACATTTAACCGAGAAAGCAGGATTACGGCTTTCGACTTTCGCCAATACCGTTGCACCTGTTTTGATCAAACGATTGATACGAACTAAAGGTGTATTGCCAATCGCTTCAGCGTTATTTGCATAAACTGCGGTACCTAAATTAGCAGGTGTAGGAAATTGTTGATCGGTCGACATGTTATACCTTTATTAGATTTAGAAAGAGTTGCAATGATTATAGGCGTGTCGCGCAGACAGAACAGTAGAAAATTTGAGAATTGTGCAACGGGTTGTTATTTTCAATCAAGACGAATCAACCCTCGAAAGCCGCGTGAGGCATAATAAGATTGTGCACCATTGTGATAGGTGAATACGCGACCATACCGATAATCACAAAAAATTGCGCCACCGAATGTTCGGATATCATCAGGAGTCTTTACCCAACTCGACGTTTTTAAATCAAATTTTTCAATCGTTTGAAGTTGCGTATATTGTTGTTCGGTTAATAATTCAATGCTCATAGATTTCGCAACATCTAAGACATTATTTGTAGGTGGATGATCCTTGCGCGATTCTAACGCCTCTCGGTCATAGCAAAGGCTTCTACGTCCTTTTGGTGATTCTACAGCACAATCATAAAATGCAATTTCGGATAAATTAACATCATAAATCACTACATCAGGTTCGCCACCTGTATGTTCCATTTCATTAATCGACCACAACTTTTCAGGGTGTTGTATCAATTTAGCTTCAATATCAGACCACACTAGACTTGGATGACGATGCATGTTTTGCTCAAAACGCTTTTTTAGAATCGCCAATAATGTCGTTTTTTGATCTACATCTAATTGTTCTTTCTTCGCCATTTTTATTCTCTAGTTTTTTATGATGCTAAACCGAACGACCATCAAAGTGATTGATTTTGATACTCTCTAAATCCAAATCATCAATACACCTTATATTAATCGCATACATTTGCTTGCCTTTCGAGTCTATGCCTGTGGCATAAGGATGGATGCCACAAGTATTTGTAATGGCCCCCGAATAGTCACCACCTCGTTAGATGATTTATCATTAAAACGAGGATTTAAATATGGCAACACGTAGACAGTTCACTTCTGAATTCAAACTTGAA
>DAOMAH010000132.1:0-5355 GCA_035426725.1 Acinetobacter sp. | reverse complement strand
TGTGAAAAACAGTTTGGACGCTAAAAGATAAGCTCTAAACTTGATTATCACAAAACTTTAAAAAAGCTTTAAGTCCTGGCCCTTGGTATTTTTGACGGTGTACCAGCATATAAAGTGGACGGGTTAATTGCCAATACGGAGTATCTAAAATCACCAATTGCCCTTTTTCTTGCAGTGGTTCAATGGCAAGTCTGGAAATACAAGACATACCTAAACCGCCAGCCACAATTTTTAAAATTGCCTCATTATGACCGAGCGTTAAACGAATATTGGCATCAGGTAAATCTTGCAAAATCGCATTGTCAAAGACTTCACGTGTGCCTGAACCCTCTTCACGTAAAATCCATTCCACACTTAAAAAATCTTTTGCGGTTAGTTTACGGTCTAACTGTGCCAAAGGATGTTCTGGCGAACAACACACGGCGAGTTCATCATCTCGCCAATGGATGCATTGTAATTGAGGTAAATGACATGAACCTTCAATTAAAGCTAAATCTAACTGGAAATGATTGACTGCTTCAATCATCTGACGGGTATTGCCGACTTGCAGTTGTAAATGCGCTTGCGGATGGTGCTTTAAAAAATCTGCCATCAAGTCTGGCATTAAATAATCACTGATGGTAAGCGTCGCACCTAAACGTAAATCAATGCTTTGTAATTCACCTTTCGCTGCTTGTTCAAAAGAGTCGCAACGCCCTAATATTTCTAAGGCTTGTGGCAATAAAAAACGACCTAAATCGTTTAATTGAAGTCGTTTGCCTAAACGGTCAAATAACGGTGCACCTAAACCATCTTCTAAATCGGCTAAAGCCATGCTCGCTGCACTTTGAGTCAATCGAACAGCATCACTTGCTTTGGTCACAGTTCCTTCTTGAGCGACCGCCACAAAAACTGCCAATTGGCGTAAAGTCATGCGCATGGTAAGAGCCTTTAATGTTTAAAAGTATTCAGGATTTATCCGATCATGCTAACATGAGCCCACTGTTTCGTGCCACGTTCAAATCATGTCAATTGAAAAATTTAGCGTAGAAAAAATTTTATCTGTACAGCGTTGGACGCCCACACTTTTTAGTTTCACCATGACCCGACCTGCGCATTTTAAATTTACCGCAGGGCAATTCGCACGGATTGGTTTAATGGTGCAAAACGAACTGGTGGCGAGAGCTTATTCAGTCGTGTCGTCCCCCTTTGATGAAACGCTGGAATTTTTTTCTATAGTTGTTCCCGATGGTGCGTTCACCTCGAATCTTCAACATCTAAAAATAGATGATGAGCTTTACTTAGAAAAAATACCTTATGGCTATTTAACCTTAGCGCGTTATCAACTGCCTGCACCACAAGATTTGTGGCTATTGGCGACAGGAACAGGTTTAGCGCCATTTTTATCGATGTTGCAAGATTTTGAAACATGGAATAAATACAAACAAATCAACCTTGTTTATAGCGTCCGAACGGTAGAAGAATTGGCATATGTTGATCGTATTCAAGAGATTGCCAATGTTTTTGGTGAAGAGCATGACGGTTTCAAATTCGTTCCGATTATTACTCGCGATCCCAATGCTACTTTACATGACCGTCTACCAACCTTGATCGCCAATGGTGAGCTAGAAAAAGTGGTGGGTATGCCGCTGAATCCTGCGACTAGCCATGTGATGCTATGCGGTAATCCACAAATGGTGGAAGATACCAAAGAAGCGTTAAAACAGCGTGGACTGACGATGAACCGTCGTGGGGAAGGGAATATATCAGTCGAAAATTATTGGTAATGAGGAGCGGTTGTAGCTCCTTAAAGGCGACTAAAATCTGAGTTGAGAAGGTTGGTTTTTAATGGACGAACATATCCATAAATTCACGTATTTCTTGAATTGCGCTGTCGATATCGGTACTTAGCCACGTCGGTTCAAATAATCCTGAGTAGTGTTCTAACAGCGCTTGCGGTACAACCAAACGCACAGGGCAATCTTCTTCGAGTAAACGCCAAGGTAAGATGGGCACTTCGTTGTCTATAAATGCATGAACATTGCGAATATCAACAATCATGGCATTAATACAGTCAGGCAAAGGCATGACCGAAAATTCTTCGGTACGACGGCGGAAATATTCTAAATCGCCCCATTTCAATAGCGTGCTCGGTTTATTAAATTCAATAATGCCAATCAAATGTTCATCACGAGTGTGATGTAAAAAACATTGATGGGTGACATCTGTGTCTAAATCAAGAGAAACGTTTTGCTGGTGATAGGACATTGAACCGAAAGCATTGAAATGGAGGGGAGCGATTATAGCTTATTTTTACACACTAAAAACGGCTATATTTTAAACAAAATTTCAAACAATAAAAAGTAGAGTTCTGCAACCAAAACAACGATAGCGCCAAGTATTGTCACACAATGCAACATTGTGAATTGTTAAAATAAAGACTTAAAGAATCAAAGGAAGAGGGCTAGCTACAATGCATGATTTTAGTAAGCCGCAACCGCATGTGGCAAGTAAAGAAGAAATTGCACGGAAGAAAAAACTCCCAGTTTATATGTTGTTGCTTGTTGGGGTATTTCTGCTTGCGTTACTCGTTTATATGCTCGCTGACCATTCGGCAAATCCAACCTCGCAAGTGATTTTAGCGCATGCGCAGAGTTTGTTGATCAGCGGTTAGTAATGAGCAATGAAACTTAATGACCAAACTCTATTGAAACAGCCCATAGGTTAAACCTATGGGCTGTTTTGCAAACTTTTGCTGCTTTTTGTTGTATTAGTGATGCCCTTTATTGATTGAAAAGTACTCAAAAACTAAGGTTGAAGCATCCATAAATCATTTTTAATCGGTTCCGTGATCATGGGTAGCTTATTTGACGTTTATAAACACAAAAAAGGATAACAACATGAATGAATATTTTAGTGACCCCTCGCAAAGAGGCGGCTTTGATGCCATGTACTATTGGGAGCAATTTCAGCCAATTGTAGCTGCACTTGCGATTCTACTTGTTGGTTGGATTATTGCTTTAATTATCGCGGCTGGAGTGAAGAAATTATTGCAACGACTGGAAACCAATCATCGTTGATCTTCAGCGACTGGAAGTACTCCAAATATTGAAAATTTAGTCTCTAAATTGGTGTTTTGGTTTGTGATGATTTTGGCACTGGTCGGTGCGTTAAATGTATTAAATATTAGTGGCGTGAGTGATCCATTTAGTAATATGGTTAGTCGCGTTTTAGCATTTCTTCCAAGTTTACTGGCTGCTGTCGCTGTCGGGTTTGTCGGTTGGATTGTGGCACGTTTGGTGCGAGCAGGTTTAACCAATGTTTTGGCTAGAACACAGCTCGATGAAAAGCTGAGTGGAGACGTCGGCGTTGGTTCTTTAAGTAGCAATCTTGCAGAGATTTTTTACTGGTTAGTTCTGCTATTATTTTTGCCGATTATTCTTTCGATTTTAGGTTTAAACGGCTTATTACTCCCTGTTCAGAACATGGTGAATGAAGGCATTGCCTACTTACCGAATTTGTTTATTGCGGGTGTGATCATTTTTGTCGGTTATATCCTCGCAAAAATTGTACGCGGTATTGTTGAAGGTTTGGGCAATAGCTTAGGTTTGCAGGCTCAAGCTGAGAAAGTCGGTCTGTTTAAAAATTCCAATATTTCTAAGTTTCTAGGTTCATTTGTTTTCGCCATTATTATCATTACCGCTTTAATTGTGGCATTTGAAGCCTTAGGCATTGAAGCGATTTCTCAACCTGCAACTTCTATGTTGAATGAAATCATGCAGGCAATCCCACGCATTATTGCTGCTGGTTTAATTCTCATTGTGGCCTATGTAGTCTCTCGTTTTGTTGCACGTCTTATTGCTGAATTAATTTCAGGCGCAGGCGTCGATGAAGTACCTATGAAATTGGGCGTACAACGCTTCTTAGGTCAAACTCGTGTATCTGATGTGATTGGTTATTTGATTGTGTTCTTCACCATGCTATTTGCCGTTTCAGAAGCGGCAAATCGTTTAGGTTTGGAACAAGTCAGCGTACTGATTTCAATGTTTATCCAGTTTGGTGCAGATATTCTGCTTGGTGCAGTCATCCTCGTGATTGGCTTCTGGCTGGCGAATGCGGTTGCCAATGTGGTACAGCGCGGTGAATATAATAGTTCGCGTTGGTTAGGCAATTTAGTCCGCATTTTAATCATGGGCTTAGTGATTGCCATGGGTTTGAAAGCCATGGGAATCGCCGATTCTATCGTCAACTTGGCATTTGGTTTAACACTTGGTTCTGTTGCGGTAGCGTTTGCATTGGCATTCGGTTTAGGTGGTCGCCAACCTGCGGAACGCTTATTAACCGAGTTGTTGGATTGCGCGAAAAAAGATGCAAAAGAACCGAATCCTTTGCATCAAAATTCGTCAGCGACACCTCCAGCGACGACTACAACCAACCCTGTACCCCCAACACCACCATCTGCGCCGTATTCAGATGAATCTTAAAAATAATCTTTGATTTCTTGACACATTTCGACCACTCTAAACGGGTGGTCGTTTTGTTTATATAACTAGAAAATTGATAAGGAGAATTGCATGAAAAAACCAAATCGAGTGGTTGCGCCAATTATTATTGCGGGAATTACCGTCGGGTTTTTAGTGAGTGCCTATAAATTTGTGGTGGCAAAAACAAATAGTTCAAAAGTTAAATCGACTGAACATACTGAGTCATCTGTGAAAAACGAAACGCCAAATCATCAACAAAATCAATTTTAAAGATTAGGCCGGTTTTAACATGAGCAATGATTTAAACAAATTGCGCGGCTGCTTGCGCTGAAGCCCACGCCCATTGGAAGTTGTATCCGCCCAAATGTCCTGTGACATCCAGCACTTCGCCAATAAAATATAAGCCTTTTTGTTTTTTGCTTTCCATGGTTTTTGAGGAAACTTCACGCGTATCTACGCCGCCAAGCGTAACTTCCGCCGTCCGATATCCTTCTGTTCCAGAGGGCTTAACACTAAAAGAATGCAGTTGGGATGCAATCTGTTCTAATTGAATGTCACTGAGATTTCCAATCGCCGTTTCACTGTGTTCAGCCCAAATAAGTTGTTGTAATTCAAGCACGATACTTTTAGCCGTCAATTCACTCAGCAAAGTACGAATCAACACTTTGGGTTGTGATTTTTTCTTGTCTTTAAAAAAATCAGCGAGTGATTGGCTAGGGAAAAAATCAATTTTAAAACTTTCACCCACCTGCCAATAATTTGAAAGCTGTAGTGAACTTGGGCCACTTAGCCCTCGATGGGTAAACAGCAGTGCTTCGGTAAATTGGTGACGATCATTCATCAGTGTGACATCTAAAGCATTGCCACTCAGGCGAGTGGTGACTTCTTTAAA
>DAOMAH010000131.1:0-5364 GCA_035426725.1 Acinetobacter sp. | reverse complement strand
GGTGTGATAAAACTTTCAAAATTATCAGGGAACTTCAATTCTCCTTTTAACTCTAAAGCATTTTCAAACATCATGGATTCAACTTTTAAAAGCTCTAAACCGCTGCTCTTGATACTACTGTCCAACATGGTGACACGACCTTCTTTGGTGTCCCATTTCCACGTATGTTTTTTACCTTGATAATCAACATTGACAATCATCAAAAATGAATGTGGTTCATAGACAATTTCATTTCCAATCAAGTAATCACTCTCTGGTTTAAATTGAATATTTTGCTCTGCATCCAAACGTTTGATGTAGACATTTGCCGTTAACTCTTCAGGTTTAAGCGGCTTATCTTTCAAATACCCATAAACACGGAGGTGTGGTTCCACCCCTTCTTCAAATATTTTAACTTCCGCTGAGAAATCTCCATCCCGATATAATCGACCCCCATGAGGTCCTTTCTCGTCACCTGCTACTGCAGTTTTCATTTCTGTTTCTTCGCCATGTGCTGAAGAAGATTGAGTTTTTTGACCTGTCTTGTACCATGCCACAGCACATAACACGACAAGCAAGACAATAATGCCCATAGCAATTAAAGTATTGGTTGGTTTATTCATATTCTTGCCCTTATTCTTGATCTAAATGAGTAATGTAGTTGCGCTCGACTTCTGCAATTTCAGTCTGCAAAGCCAACCACAAATCAAATCGCGCAAGATGCTTGTCTAACCAGATTTGCTTAATGCTATTGAACTCAAGTAAAGAATTTTTCCCTGCTTGGTATCCCATCTCTGCAATGCGAAGACTCTCGTTTGTTGCGGGTAAAACAATCTGATCATATTGATGGATTACATCAATCAAGTTAGAAACCTCAATGGCTTTGTTTTCCAATTCAATTTTAGAATTACGGCTAACCCATACAGACTGCGTTTCAGCTTTCATCTGTTCCGCTTGGGCAATCGCAATATTGCCTTTATTTCGGTTGAAGATATTGAGTGGTATTGAGGTTGAAACTTGGAAAACCTTGTCATTGGTTTCTTGATAGTTTTTGATCCCAACACCCAAAGTGATATCAGGTATTGCCACTTTACGGGCGAGTTCAAATTGTGTCTTTTTCAATTTTGAACTCAGAATCGCTTCTTGCTCAACCAAACTGATTTTGTCTGTGAAATTAAAACTTAAAGGAACTTCCAAGGGACTACTTGGTAGATTAGATGTGAACTTAGAGCACAGATTTTTCTGAAACTGTCCCTTTTTAACTGCATTTTGATAACGTAGTTTTGATTCAGATGAAAGTGCTGCACTGAGCTGAGCATCCGAAGGAATGACTCGCCCAAACTTGAGCTTTTCCGAAAGAACATTGGCTTGTCTCGCATTCAATTTACTTTCTGATGAGTAAATTTCTGCACGTTGAGTTGCCACATACCAATTCGCCATACAGATTCTGAAATCTGCTTTGAGTTCAGCCTGTCGCTTTGCTATTTCGAACTGATTACGATCACCTTGAAAACTCGCAATTTGCTTTCTCAAGGAGAGTTTATTACTGAGAGGAATCTCTTGTGACAACCCCAACAAGGTTGTTGGACCATCCAAATCCTTCAATTTAGAATTGCCGAGACTATCCAACTCTACATTGAAAGTCGGATTATTTAATCTACCAGCAAACTTTTGGTGGATTTCATAAGCTTGTTCGGACTGCTGCAGGCTATTCAGTACAGCATCACTTGCAATGACCTGCTTTTGTAGTTCAGCATAATTCGTTTCTGCGAATACATTTGCTGCTGTTACTACAAAACCACAAGTCAGAAATATCTGATATTTTTTAGACATGACTCTACCTATACAAAAAAATTAAAATTATTTTTTGTATAGAAAGATCAATTACGTAGGACGATTAAGTCTTTAGCGTAGGTATAAGAATTACTAAATATTAGAGGGGATCGCCGCTTTAAAAAAACTCTATAAACAGGCTTTTCAAAAAGTTGGAAAAAGAATAAAACTAGTGGAAGTGCGAAACTAAGAATAAAGACGGGGTCTATACTTAGATCGCTATCAGAAGAAATTGGTTTTACCGAATGATGATAAATTGGCTCATCAAAATTCTTCCAAGTATGTGTTTCTACATCATGATCAGTCGTACTTGTAAAAGAATCATCTGAGTGCAGCAAAGACCAATGACTAGATGCATCATCTTCCACAACAATACTCAGTTCATGTTGATGTTCAATATTTTCAAGTAAGACAGGCGCCCACGCATGAATCCCCGTAATTGTTATTGTAAACAAAAACAGGATAAATGCGAGTATAAGCTTGGTCGTCCCACTTGAACGCATATCAAAGAACATACATCTAACTTGCCAACAAAATACTAAAAAGCTCTATTAAAGTAAATCTAATTTAGCCTCACATTTACACATGAATCAATTTCAAACCTCCTACCCAAAATTTGCAAAGAAAAAGAGTACAAATACTCTTTTCTAATTAAATTCATTTTAATTCAAAGCCTGCACACTCTGCTGCAACCCTTTCTGAATATCTTGCACATGACTCAGTTCATGTATTTGCTGATGCTGCTCTGATTTAGAATCCTCCACATAGAACTCCTCAACAATATCCAGTCCCTCTTCTCCTCCCACCTCAAAGCTGGCATTGCCATAGCCCTGCCGTGCCACATGATCCAAAGCTTCCTGATAAAACCCTGCTGCTTTGCTCTGTTCATCCATCTGTTTGGCTGAACTAATCGCGTCTTTCAGGTTTGTGCCATCCCTTAAAGTTAAATCCACGTAATAGATCGGGGTACGATAACTTTGCGTAGTGCTTTTGCCTCGCAAAGTCAGTTGCAATGGTAGACATGAAAGTAAGTCACTCGATGCAGCATGGTAGTAACGCAGCCGTGCAGCTAAAGTGCGGATGCTGTTAAAACCTGTGGTTCTAAAGATAAAGGTGCCCAACTCATCCGACTCATCTAAATTGACGTAAAGTCTGCCATAAGGTTTACATAGTCCACCTTGTGCCAACGGACATAAATCAGGAGATGGGCATGGCTGTTGTTCAATGCCATTTTGTCCTAGTCGCTGACAAGTTTCACCGTTCCCTGAACAGATTAATCGTCCAGTCTGACGGTCAAACAAGCTGTACTCCGCGCGAAGATTGAGTTCTGGGTCATTGAAGATCATCCGCACAGGGATGCTACGCAGCTTTTGATTCGGTGCTTGACTACGCAATTGCTCATCCAAGGGGTGTTTAATCCACCCATCTTTTCCTTGGATTTGGCTGGTAATGGTAAATTGATCATCTTTTTCAGGAAGTCGTTTACCATTCTTTTCGACAATCTTGCCGATACTAATACGACCCAGTACGGGTGGTGTAATTGCTAAACCTTTAATCATAATGAATTCCTTTAAATAAAAAATGGACATAAAAAATCCCACACCTGCTGGGGTATGGGATCGATTAGTTTTGGGTTGGTTGTGTTAGGTAATAAATGTGGATAAGGAATGAGTTATCCACCATTCGGATAAATCTGAAAACGCCGTGTACCTACTTTAGTTTGTGGGAACTGCTGTAGGTATTCAGGGTGTTGTTTCAATAGTGCTTTACTGTCTAAGCTGATTGAATCTTGTGATTTCTTCCATGTCACCGATCCACCTGTGAACACAGCACGTTCTGCATCTTTCATCATCATTTGTAATTGATGTTTTAACTCATCGAAATACTGTTGGTGTTGCTCAACCTTATGTCGCTCTTCAAGTAATTGATTAAATAAGTAGTTCGCTTGTTCATTTTGGCTGAGGTCTTCTACGGTTAATGGAATCTGCTCTGGATACAGTTGTTGCAAGGCTCTTGCAGCGGAATCAGAGGCATCGACACTCGGTGGAATACCCGATTCAACACATTGCCAGAAGTGACGTTCCGCATTGATGATGTGCTGAATCACCGTTTCATTTCTTGTCACTTTATAGATTCTGGTTTCATGCCCACAAATCAATACACAAATATGTGCTGCTTTTTTACCTGTCACCGCAAGTTGATGCTGTACCTGACACAGTACATACAGTGGTACACCATCTCGCCAAAGCTTAGAGCCATATTCCCCCACGGTTTTACATTCCAAGATTTGAACTTCTTCACTACCCACTACGGCATAATCCAAATTCGCCAACATAAAGTGTTTGTCTTCATCGGGATGCTGTAGCACTGCATTGACACGACGTACCTTATTATTGGTGTGCATGCTGTAGTACTCAGCGACTAAAGGTTCTAGCTGCTTGCCCCAATATAAGGGTGCATAGCCTGCACTTTCGTCCTCAATGTTTTGTTGCATCCGTCCTGTTTTGATCATCCATAGTTCTAGCATCGACATATAAGGATTGAGTCCACACGCTGTGGCTGCATCACTGCTGCCAATACCCTGTTTTCTGACTTCCAGCCATTGCTGGTAATTCATCTGCTTGGTATTGGCGAGTCGTTTGGCAGTGAGTTGCTTAGTTTTTCGTGGTTGTTTATTTAGTCGGTCACGTTTGGTTCGGGTTCCCACTTCAACCTGTTGAGTCAATGAGTTTTGAGTGGTCGGATTCAGGTTTGGTGAATAAGGTTGTAGTGGCGGATGATTTAAGGTGTTTTGAATTTGAGTATTCGTATTCATTAGAAATATTCCTGTAGCGGTAAAAGCGTAAAAGCTGAATTTCGGGCATAAAAAAAGCCACATCGGGGATGATGTGGCGAAATGAGAATTGCAATGCTTGTTACGGCTTTACCGTATGTTTAAATTAATTGGCTTAGCTTAAATAAAACTGAAAATAATTTCAGTGAGTCAAATTGTTTTAAGCCACCATTCGTAGGGCTTGTTCAAGTCCTCGTTGTTTAATGGCTGCTCCTGCACCGAACCATGCTGAATCGAGTCTGTGATCAGTACTCATAGCACGACGTTCGTGATCACAAAATTCGGTAATACTGCACAGCAATCCATACGCTGTGTCTTTGGCTGAACTGAGTTCTGCCCCTCGTCCATGTCCGTTGAACATGGTCATGACTTTTGACATCGCTCGTCCATTCGGTTCGGTTTTATTGTCCGCTTTGGTTGTTGTGTTGATGCCTTGATTTGGCATCGCCGCATTTCGATAGAACTGAATGATGCTTTCATCCTGTTCCGCCATACTCAGGCTAGTGTTGTTAAACACCGCATCAAAGTAAGCTGCGGCTTCTTGCTGGGTGACTTTACGCTGGCTGAGCTGTTTCATCTCATACATATGCTCATCCCATGCACGGACTGAAATACCGAGTTGACGTTTCACTTTCTTTGCATCAAACTTGGTGCTGTGTGGGACTTTAACCACACCAGCATTGTTCGATGTGCTGTTATGGGCTTTGAGTGCAATCGCA
>DAOMAH010000130.1:0-5374 GCA_035426725.1 Acinetobacter sp. | reverse complement strand
TTATTTCTCAACGTTTGGTGCGGACTCAAGATGGTAACGGTCGTCGTGCAGCGGTAGAAATTTTACTGAATACGCCATTGATTGCCGAAAATATCCTGAAAGGTCAGTTTCATAATCTAAAAGAAATTATGACCAAATCTCGTGAATTGGGTATGCAAACCTTTGATCAGGCGTTGTTTGATCTCTATAACGAAGGCGCGATTAGTTATGATGAAGCATTACGTAATGCCGATTCACTGAATGAATTACGCTTACAGATTAAGCTAAAAGGTTCTCGTCAAGAGGATGTGCCAACTGCGGCTTCATTCAATATGATGAAAGAGGAATCTGAAGAAGAAGTTTAAGACAAGCCCAGCTTAGATCATATGAATCTTCTAAGCTGGATTTTGATTAAATGATTATTTACCAATACAAAAAGAACCAAATATTTTCCCAAGCAAATCATCAGCACTAAAATCACCCGTGATTTCACCAAGTGCATTTTGAGCCAAACGCAACGATTCAGCCACCAACTCTCCCGCATGAAACACCACCAATTGCTCACGTGCTTCAGATAAATAAGACTGCGTGCGCTTCATTGCATCCAAATGGCGTGTTCGCGCAATAAAGGTATCTTCTTCAGGATGGAAGCCTGCATGCGCTGTAATCGCATCTATAAGCGCTTGAACACCTAAGTCTTGTTTCGCCGAAACGCGGATATGACGGAAACCTTGATAATCGCTTAATTCAGCCGCTTGATCGGTTAAATCACATTTATTGCCAATCAACAGCAACCGTTTTGGTTCAAGATGTTCAGCAAAATATTCATGGGCTAAATGCAACGGTTCGTCCCCTTGATTCAGATCATAAACCAACAATAATAAATCCGCCTGTTCAATCTCTTTAATCGCACGGCGAATCCCTTCCTGCTCAACAATATCACCTGTTTCTCGTAAACCTGCGGTATCAGTTAAAGTGATGGGTAAACCATTTAAGCAGATCTTTTCGTGTAAAACATCACGGGTCGTGCCTGCAATATCGGTGACAATAGCGCGATCATGTCCTGCCAATGCATTGAGTAAACTGGATTTACCTGCATTGGGTTTGCCTGCAATCACGACCTGCAAACCTTCACGCAACAACTGACCTTGACGGGCTGATTGTTGTACTGCCTGCACCGAATTTTGCACATCGTCTAATAAGGCTAAAATTTTGCCATCGGCGAGGAAATCAATTTCTTCTTCGGGAAAATCAATTGCCGCTTCTACATGTAATCGTAGAAGAATGAGTTTTTCTAAAACGGTATTAATTTTAGTGGAGAATGCACCTTGCAAAGATCGAACGGCAGAGCGTGCGGCAGCTTGTGAGGTGGCGTCAATTAGGTCAGCAATCGCTTCCGCTTGTACCAAATCCATTTTGCCATTTTCAAAGGCACGCATGGAAAATTCACCCGCTTTGGCTGCCGTTGCGCCTAAATCGAGTAACCGTGCCAACAAAGCATTTTGAATCACAGGCCCGCCATGACCTTGAATTTCCACCACATCTTCGCCGGTAAATGAATGTGGATTGGGGAAACATAACACAATGCCTTCATCCATCACCGATGCATCAGCATCATAAAATTGGCGAAAACCAGCCATGCGCGCAGCAGGTAGATTTTTCTGCGTAATTTGTGCTGCTATCGCATATGCTTTCGGTCCAGATAGGCGAATTACCCCCACACCTCCACGACCTAATGGCGTTGCAATCGCAGCAATGGTGGTTTGATGTTGCATGGTATTCACCTAAAAATCCAAATGACAGCCAAAGAAAAATCCGCCTAAGATTACCATCTTAAGCGGATTTATTCAGTAGCAGTTCGAGATTAAGACACTGACTCAACCTTGTTGAGACGATCTTTTTCTACGCCCTTGTTAATAAACCATTGTTGCAAAATGGTAATGCTGTTGTTGACGATCCAGTACAGTACTAAGCCTGCTGGGAAGAACAACATGAAGACCGTAAACATGATCGGCATGATTTTAAAAACTTTCGCCTGCATTGGATCAGTCGGTTGTGGGTTGAGCATTTGCTGCACAAACATGGTCACGCCCATGATCAACGGCAAAATAAACCACGGATCCATCGCAGATAAATCTTGAATCCATCCCAACCACGGCGCATGACGAAGTTCAACCGATTCCATCAACACCCAATACAAAGCTAAGAAAATCGGCATTTGCAGCAATAACGGCAAGCAACCTGACAAAGGATTAACTTGTTCACGCTTATACAACGCCATCATTTCTTGCGAGAAACGCATGCGATCTTCGCCAAACTCTTCTTTCATACGTTGCATTTCAGGTGCAATCACCCGCATTTTCGCCATTGAGCGATAACTTTTCGCTGAAAGCGGCCATAAAATCAGTTTCACCAAGACCGTCAATAAGATAATTGACCAGCCCCAGTTTCCAACTATGTTATGGAAGAATTGCAGACCAATGAACAGTAATTTTGCGATTGGCCATAACCAACCATAATCCACAGTTTGGTTCAAACCGACTGCTAAGTCTTTCAATTCAGATTGAATTTTCGGGCCCGCATACAGTTTTGCATCCACTTCCATTGATGTGCCCGCAGGGACATTAATCACAGGAGAGGTGAAACCAATAATATTCATTTTATCCGTAGACTGGCGTGATTCCAGTTTTGCGGTATAAGGCTGACCATCCGCTTGAGTCAACTTTAAGTTTCCAGGAATCCAAGCGCTAACAAAATAGTGTTGAACCATGGCCACCCAAGCACTTTTAGCTTCTAGGCTTAATTTTTCATCCGAGAAATTGGAGAATTTCAGCTTATTATAAGTCGCTTCAGGTGTGCCCCAAGCTCCCCCAAGGAACGTGCCTAGAGTAAAGATGCCTTGAGAAGATTTTCCCGGATCATCCGAATTATCACGCTTTAACTGACCAAACATTTGACCTTGCCAGTTTTGCGCACTACGGTTAACGACTTGATGTTTAACCGTAATTGGATAATCACCCTGTTTGAACGTGAAGGTTTTGATCACTTCCACGCCTTCAGGTGTTTTGAATACTAATGGCACGGTTAAAACTTGAGCAGTTTTTCCATCTTTAGACGCAATAGTTTTTGCATCCGCCAAGGTATATGTTGTTTTCTCAACATCATACATTGGGCGACCAGTACGGCTGCTATCAGGGCCATTTAAACCAATTAAACCTGATTGCGCGACATAGGTGCGTTTCGCATCATTTTCAAGCATCACAAATGGTTGATCACCATTTTTGCTTTGATCGTGACTGAGTAATTCAATACGAACAATATCGCCGCCTTTTGGATTAATCCAAAGGTGATAAAGATCGGTTTGTACTGAAATTAATTGCTGACTCGCAGAACTACTTTCTGGAGCAGGTGATGCAGTCACATTTGCTTGAGGTACGTCTGAAGCCGCGATTGCATTTTGTGCATTTGGCAAATCTGCAGATACGTCATGCGCAATGACAGCTGCCGCTTGTTGTTGCGGTGCTGTGACAGCATGACCATAATCTTTTTGCCAAGCCAAAATAAGCAAATATGCGGTAACAAACATGGCTCCAAGAATGGCAAATCTGGCCCATTGTTGCATATCTATTATTCCAAATGATTAGAGAGATTTTGCTTGAATAAATGCTCACGAAAGGGTACAGCAATGTGATGCATTTGAGAATCTATTTGATGAAACGAAATGAAACGAAGTGCTTTGCGAGGAACAGGATCGTAGCCTGAACCACCCCAAGGATGACACCGGCAAATACGTTTCGTAGAGAGCCATGTTCCTTTCGCCGCGCCGTGCATTTGCAAGGCTTCAATGGCATATTGCGAACACGTTGGAATATAGCGACAACGAGGACCTAACATTGGGCTAATGGCGATTTGATAGCACCTGATCAACCAACGCAGTAACATGACCATCAAAAATCTCTAGTTTTGAGCAGGCATTAAAAAGTACTTAGCCGTGTTTCTTTGCTAAACGCTGTAATTTTTGCCAAGCAAAATCTAATTGTTGATGTAATTCTTGATTTTCGATGGCTTCAATGCCGACTTTTGGCATCATCACAATATCAATATTTTTATTAAATTGCCCTTGTTGCAATCGAAAGCTTTCACGCGCGAGACGTTTAACTCGATTTCTTTCGTGTGCACGACGGACCTTTTTTTTAGCAACAACAATACCCAAACGGCTATTCGGCTGTTCGGTTATTTTTGCTAAAAAAAGGAAATGGGGCTGGTGCACTTTAAAAAGCACACCATCGAATACACTTTTATAATCTGCAGCACAACGAATACGATATTCAGTGCCAAAACTGTAAAGTGCCATCACCCAAGTCTTGTCAGCTTAACAGTATTAAACAGTTAAGCTATGACGACCTTTTGCACGACGACGAGCTAATACTTGACGACCAGCTTTAGTAGCCATACGAGCGCGGAAACCATGAACACGCTTACGCTTAAGTTCAGAAGGTTGGAAAGTACGTTTCATATTGAAACTCCCAAAATGATCTTTCTGTAAAGGTTCGCGATTTTATGGCGCAATGTCGTTTATGTCAATAATAAACACCATATTTGTGCTGTTTTTTTGCTTTTAGTGGATTATCAAAATTCTATTAATTAATAGCTGTAAAACTTACACACAAGACAATTAATTGAAAATTAAAAGTATTTCGATGAATCAGTGTATCATCAACAACCTTATCAACAAATCATGAGTACCTATTGTTTGAATTTAAATTTATTAACTTACCCACAACCAAAGCCTCGCTTATAATTAAATTCAAATTTATAAATTTAAATTTATTATTATTAGAGGCCTGCTTTTCTGTGGAAAGGATTGAATTCTATTTTTTAAACAATGATTTATATTGTGATTAACTATGCTTTTATATACTTTAAGATTTGTGGATAACTTACAGCTTAAAAATATCCACAGCTTGTGTTATGAGTTAGTCACACGTCCTTTTGAATTTAAATTTATAAACAAGTGCTTTCTTTTTCAGCAAAACTCCCCTAAATTTGCCTGACAGGTGTGGATAACTTGGTTAGAATGGCAATCCCTTTATTGGTAAGGGGGTTGGTTTTTTAAATTTAAAATGGATGGATAGGGGATGCACATGCTTTGGACAGACTGCTTAACTCGCTTGCGACAAGAGCTCTCTGATAACGTCTTTGCGATGTGGATTCGTCCTTTGGTTGCGGAGGAAGTTGAAGGGGTAATGCGTTTATATGCGCCGAATCCTTATTGGACGCGCTATATTCAAGATAACCATATCGAGTTGATTACGATTTTAGCGGAGCAACTTTCTGAAGGACGTGTGCGTCAAGTCGAAATTTTAGTTGATTCGCGTCCAGGTACAATCTTATC
>DAOMAH010000129.1:4861-5406 GCA_035426725.1 Acinetobacter sp. | reverse complement strand
CGGTGGCAATCTTGGAAAGAAGATAAAGAGTAAAATCAAGAATGGTAATGAAATCGTGACCAGTTTTAACACCTGTTTTAGGTCTTGTTTTAACTGGTGAGATGAGAGCTTATTTTGATCAAATAACCCTGTTTGAATACGGTATAAACCCATCAAACACATGAGACACGCTGCAAATACCAAAAGTGCCATCCAAAAGGCTTGGCTATGCAACAGCAAACTGGCACTCACAAAGAGTGCAAAATTAAAGACAATCAATAAATCACGGGTGGCTTTTGCTTCTAAACTTTTAGCAAATAAACAGGTTGTTAAAAATGCCACACCTGCTTCGACCCCAAATAAGGTTTGATATTGAAAATAAATCAATCCGACAGATACGAGGGTAAAAAGGAGCAAAATCAGTTTCGGTAACGGCGCGATTTTTTGTTTACGATACCGCCACAACAAGCTTAGCCAAACTACACCCCATAACCCAGTGAGCGTAAATGGAATGAATGTGACTTGACCTAACAACACTAAAGCCAACGCTGCCAGCACACAAAAAT
>DAOMAH010000129.1:0-4851 GCA_035426725.1 Acinetobacter sp. | reverse complement strand
TTGATCAACTGCACCTGACCTTGTCCAGTTTCCAAACGGGTATGCGGCAAAATCAAGGCATAGTCATCGCCCAATTGTTCGCATTGCTCGATCAAGCCCATCATATAACTTAATTTTTCTTCATGGCTTTGTGAAGGTATTTGCTGATAATCAATTTCTAAATGTTGATGATTGGCTTGTGCCTCGAACATTTTGATAAAGAAACCTTGACCACGAGCCACCTGTTTCCATGCGACATTTTGATAAGAATCACCTTGTTGGAAGGCTTTTAGATCACGAAATTCATCCAAACTGTCGTTTGCAGACGTTGGGGTATTTTTATGTTCTTTTTGCCAATCATGTGCTTTCGGCGCGATCCAAACACTTTTCCGAAGATATAAATACGTCCAAGCGCGCACCAAACCTAAGGGATAGGTCGAATAGATTCGGATTGGGCTAAATTTATATTCACCACGTTGCGTGGGGAAAATCGCCAGTTCAAAAGTTTGCTGGGCTTGATCGCAGTAAAAAAAATGCTCTTGATCCAGCCATTTAATCCTTAAATAGCGCACGCTATGCGCAGATTGTTTCAGTAATAATTTAACATTCAGCACTTGATCGACTTGTCCAACTTCATCAACCACCACGTCTATTTTTAGCCCATAAAGTTGTTTGAACGTGATGTAGAAACTCATCCATAAAATTGAGCTGATCAAAAAGCAAAAACCTAAAATCAAATTATTGGCATAATTAATTCCTGCGATAAAGGTAATTAAAATTAAAACCAAATACAGAAAACCTTGCTTGTAAATAAAGATCAAAATATCTTTTTGGAATAAGCTTTTACTGTCTTCAATTTGAAAGCGTTTCGCTATCCAACGATCAATCATTTGCATGCGCGAATCTCAACTATAAGACATCAACCGACTGCAAAATTTGCTTCACTTCCGCTTCCGCCAAACTTAAACGATGCACCACCACTGCCACAAAAACCGCTTGAACATCATCCGTTGTCACAAAGTTGCGACCTTCAACTAATGCATAGGCTTGCGCAGCAGATTTTAATGCTAAGACTGCACGTGTTGATAATCCATGCCGCTGTTTTCGGGTTTCTGCGGCTAAATCTAAAATATAATTTAATACCGCTTCGCTTAAAAAAATCTGCTTGGATAATTCACGCAAATGCAAAATATCGATTTGAGAAAATACCGCACTCAACTGATGAATCAAGACTTGGCGGGAACTTTGTTGCAGCAATAATTTCTCGGCTTGTCGAGATGGATAACCCAATGACAAACGCATGAGGAAACGATCTAACTGTGACTCTGGCAAAGCATATGTCCCACTTTGAAAGAGTGGATTTTGTGTGGCGAGCACCCAAAACGGTTGCGGCAATTCATATTGCACGCCATCCACCGTCACTGCACCTTCTTCCATCCCTTCAAGCAAGGCACTTTGTGTTTTTGGGCTACAACGGTTGATTTCATCGGCCAATAAAATTTGGGTGAAAATCGGGCCTTTTTTAAATTCAAACAAATGCTCTTTTTGATTAAAAATATTCACCCCAATCACATCGCTCGCCAACATATCGTTGGTGAATTGAATTCTTTGAAAATGCAGCCCTGCTAAACGTGCCAATGCACTGGCTAGAGTGGTTTTACCTAAACCAGGTAAATCTTCAAACAACACGTGACCACCAGCAAATAAACAGGTAAGCGCAAGTTTGGTTTGCATTGGCTTGTCTAAAATGAGCTGATTAACTTCTGTCAAAAAACGTTCAATTTGGGGAGTGAAATTTTGAATCTCTTGCTCTAATGCTTGATTTTGTTGTTGTTTTTCTTCAGCCAACGTCTTCCCTGAACTCCACATTAGCCTATCCTCAAATCAAAACAGTGTATGATTTAACATACACTGTTTTGATTTTTTTTCAAAGAAATCAAATGACTTCTAACAAGGACATTTCTTCACGTTACCGCCCGAAGACGCATAACGCGTATCTATACAATGTCGATGAAATGTTTTGGCATCCATAGGCGTCAGATCAGGATGATGGGCTTTCATGTGCTTTACATAAGTTTCATAGTCGGGTACGCCAACCATCAAGCGGAAACTCTGTTGTAAATTCTTCCACAAAGTCGCCATTCGAGACCAATTTTGCGGTGAAAAAATTAATTGCTTCTGCGCCAAAATCGTCAATTTAATCATCTTCACAATGACCGTGCCACCTTGCCGCGCAATCTTAAAATCCATGCTTATACTCCTTTTACCGTTTCAGCGGTCATTGGTACATCGCTTAAAACTACAGGTGCTTCATTGACTGTTGGTACTGGACTTTGTAATGCTCGGCGGATAATGCCGATCGAAGCAATAATCATCACAATCGCCACTATCATAAAGAACCCACACAATGCCGCATTGATTTGATTTGACATGATAATGGTCTGCATTTCAGCCACAGTTTTGGCAGGTGCGAGTAATTCACCTCGTGCAATCGCATCAGAAAAACGATTCGCTTGGGACAGAAAACCAATCTTTGGATTCTCATGGAAAATCTTTTGCCACCCTGCTGTCATCGAAGTAATGAATAGGAAAATTGTAGGGATAATCGTCACCCAGACATATTTTTCTTTTTTCATCTTAAATAGAATCACTGTGCCTAAAATCAATGCCATAGAAGCAAGAATCTGATTGCCAATCCCGAACAATGGCCACAATGAATTAATCCCCCCCAAAGGATCAACCACGCCTTGATAGACGAAAAATCCCCAGCCTGCGACAGCAACAAAAGTGCCGACTAAGTTTCCAAAGAATGAACTGGATTTTTTTACTGCTGGTACAACAATACCCACGGTGTCTTGCACCATAAAACGACATGCACGAGTGCCTGCATCGACCGCAGTTAATATGAATAAGGCTTCAAATAAAATCGCAAAATGATACCAAAATGCCATCATTGCGGTGCTATTGAAAATTTCTGAAATAATATGCGCCATCCCAATTGCAAACGTCGGTGCGCCACCTGTCCGAGATAAAATTGAACTTTCACCGACTTGATGCGCCAACACAGTTAACATTTCAGGACTGACCACAAAACCAAGATTGCGAATCGCTTCCGCAGCAGTATCGACATTGGTTCCGAGAATTGCAGCAGGCGCATTAATCGCAAAATAAATCCCCGGATCAAGCACGGTGGCACAGATCATTGCCATAATCCCAACAAAGGATTCCATCAACATTCCGCCATAGCCGATCATGCGAATATTCACTTCGTTATCAACAAGCTTCGGAGTTGTACCTGAAGCGACCAAGGCGTGAAAACCTGAAATCGCACCACAGGCAATCGTAATAAATAGGAAAGGAAATAAACTGCCTGCAAATACAGGGCCTGTTCCGTCGACAAAATGCGTTACCGCTGGCATTTTCAGATCAGGCATGGCAAAGAGAATGCCTACAGCCAAGCCTGCAATAACCCCAATCTTTAAGAAAGTGGATAAATAATCACGTGGAGCGAGCAACAACCAAACGGGTAGTACTGATGCAATAAATCCATAAATGATCAATGCCCACGTCAGTTGAGTTCCACTTAAAGTAAATAACTGCCCCCAATAAGGATCTTTTGCGACATCACCACCAAAGACTATCGCCACCATCATCAACACAAAGCCAATGATAGACACTTCCGCAATTTTTCCGGGGCGTAAATAACGCATATATATGCCCATGAATAAGGCAATCGGGATGGTTGCAGCAATACTAAATACGCCCCACGGACTATGCGCTAAGGCTTTCACGACCACCAGCGCCAATACGGCAAGGATAATAATCATCACGCCCAGTGTTCCAAGCATCACAATCACACCAGCAAAAGTGCCAAGTTCTTGTTTTGCCATTTCTCCCAAAGAGCGACCATCTCGCCGTGTGGATATAAATAGAACTAGAAAATCTTGTACAGCCCCAGCAATGACCACGCCGACCAATAGCCAAATCGTGCCCGGTAAATAACCCATTTGTGCCGCTAAAATCGGCCCAACCAAAGGCCCTGCACCAGCAATAGCAGCAAAGTGATGTCCAAATAAAACGTATTTATTGGTTGGCACATAATCTAAACCATCATTTAAACGATGCGCTGGAGTGAGTCTATTGGGGTTTAATTCAAAAACCTTATTGGCAATAAATAAGCTGTAGAAACGATAAGCAATGCTATAGACACAAATTGCTGCGAGAACGAGCCAAACTGCATTGACATGCTCTCCTCGACTTGTTGCCAATATTGCAAAGGAAACCGCCCCTAAAATAGCCACAAAAATCCATAGGAATTTTGAAGCAAGCGTTGGCTTGGCTAGTGTTGTCTTCATTCAAAATCTCTCACATCTTTTATTGGTGTTGATGTCGCTATCCATTTCTTTATTTCTTCTTGTGAGCTTATAAAAAGCCCAAGGCTTATCACCTTCTTTGATCTTATACTTTGGCATAAAAAAAGGGATGATAGTTCAATCATCCCTTTGACATTCGTATACCTTGCGTAAGGTTAACTTATTGGTGCTTAAGCACGTTCTAAGTATTCGCCTGTACGTGTGTCTACACGAACGCTTTCTTCTTGCTGTACGAATAATGGAACACGTACCACGGCACCTGTTTCAAGTTTCGCTGGCTTACCACCACCGCCTGAAGTATCGCCACGAACACCTGGATCGGTTTCAACAATTTTTAATACCACGAAATTTGGTGGATTCACGTTTAATGGCACGCCATTAAATAACATGATGGTACATTTTTCGTTAGAATCGTCTTTTAACCATTTTGACGCATCGCCCATTGCAGTTTTATCCGCAGCAATTTGCTCAAAAGATACAGGATCCATGAAATTCCACA
>DAOMAH010000128.1:0-5408 GCA_035426725.1 Acinetobacter sp. | reverse complement strand
TCCACGGCATATTTTCACCATGAAAATCACTGCCTATCGAAACCGCTAAATCAAACTGCTGAATCATACGATCCACCATTTGACGGGTCGAAAGCGGTTCAGAACTCGATGGCAACTCAACTGCATCACCGCCACACTCAGCGAACAATTCAATCAAATAACGAATATTGGTTGCAGACAAATCATAACGAGTAGGATGTGCTAAAACCGCAAAACCTTGACTGGCATGAATTACTTCAATGGTTTCTTTTAGCCCAATACCATCAAACTTTACAAATGCCTTTTTGCCTTCTTTAAGAAAACGATCAAACGCCTGTTGCGGACGACTCACGATATTTTTTTCCACTAAGGTTTTGGCAATATGCGTTCGTGTCACGCGATCAGGAAAACCATCTACTTTTGCCAACACTTCAGGATAAATATCAAAACCAATACATTTTTCCAATAATTCACAAATCAGTTTTGCCCGTTCAGCACGAACTTTTTTTTGCTTTTCGAGCATAGTTTTGATGGGTGCCTCATCTTGCATATTCAGTGCGACAATGTGTACCCCATAGCTTTTTTGCGTATTGGGACGTGACCATTGACTGGAAATTTCCACACCAGAAATAATTTGAATATCATAGTCTTGAGCGTGCTTTCGCGCCAAAACCAAACCATCCATCGTGTCATGATCGGTAAGCGCCAAAGTATGAATTTTTAAATCAAGCGCAGCCTGTACCAATTGCTCAGGCGACAATGTGCCATCGGAAATAAAACTATGAGTATGTAAATCGACACCGAACATGGTTTGTATTATGCTATCTGACCTAATTCATTCTTGTACTGTAACATGAAAGCGTTGCTCGACTATCTTCCAATTATTTTCTTCTTTTACTTCTATAAAACCACCGACCCAAAAGATAGTCATCACCCTTTGTTACAGTTGGTTGGTAGTGCAGGAAATACCGATCAAAATCATATTCTTGTTGCAACTTGTGCTTTATTAATTACAACATTAGTGGTGTACGGTAGTTTGTTTGTTTTCCAAAAATTTAAATTGGAAAAAATGCAGTGGTTTATCGTACTAATGTCAGTGATTTTTGGTGGTATTACACTGGTCTTTAGCGATGTCACCTTCATCAAAATGAAAGCAGTGATTATTAATGTCGGCATCGGTATTGGCTTTTTGGTTACCCCCCTCTTTAATAAAGAACGCTTGCCTATTATTCAGAAAATGCTCGGTCAATTACTTGAACTGACACCACAAGGTTGGCGTCGTCTGAATTGGGCTTGGTGTGGTCAATTCTTCTTGCTTGCAAGTTTGCATTTCTTCTTTGGTTTTATTTATATGCAAGGAAAATATTGGGGCGAATTCACTGCATTCGGCGATATTATCGTTTCTATCAGTTACCTTGCTGCTATACTATTTTTCTTAAGAAAACACTTCAAAACCACTGAATAAATTTGGAAAGATTGAGCAACTGTTATGCCTTATTTTGTGCTGAGCTGTACTGATAAAGAAGGTACTTTGGAAAAACGTTTAGCGATTCGTCCACAACATGTGGAACGCTTACAAAAACTGGATGATGAAGGTCGTTTGCTTACTGCTGGCGCACACCCAATTGACCCCAATAATCCACAGGCTGGTTTTTTAGGCAGTACGATTATTGTGGATTTTGAAAGTCGTGAAGCACTAGATGCGTGGATTCAAGAAGAACCTTTTTTAAAAGAAGGCATTTATTCGCACATTGACGTAAAACCATTCAATAAAGCTTTTCCAAAAGGGTAAATCATGCACAGTGCCGTTAAAAGCTTTTTCGTTTTAAGTTTACTCAGTGCAAATGCTTGGGCGGTTGAACCAGCGATAAATACTGCGCCGACTACATCAGCGACCAATCCGTCAAATACAGCAGTCGCGTCGGCTACACCAAAACCGCTCACCGCAGAACAAATTATTAAAGCCAAACAGCAGCAAGAAGCCAAAGTAAAAGTTTTAATGCAGGATCAAAGCAACCGTTTAAAACAATTGGAAAGTGCCAATCTGGAAGCTTTGGCGCAAAACCAAGAACTTCAGCTCAAAAATGACAGCTTGATTGTGCAAGTACAAGTCTTACAAAGTGAGCGTAGTGCGCAAATGTTTTTATATGGCGCAATGACTTTGGCTGCTGGGGTTGTTTTAGGTTTTATTATTGCCAGTCATGTGTACACCAAACGCCGCCGTCAGTGGTAAAACCAACTAAATTTCGTTATGTCACAAACTTCAAAACTACAAATAGCAGAGCTGGATTGGGAACTGATCGATGGCATCGAAGTTCCAATTTCCAAGCAATTTGGTGATGTCTATTTTTCTAAAGATAACGGTCTGCTAGAAACAAGGCACGTCTTCTTAAATGGCAATGATTTAAGCGAACGTCTTTCTCAACTCAGCGATTATCAATATTTTTGTATCGGCGAAACAGGTTTCGGCACAGGCTTAAATATATTAGCCCTATGGCAACTTTGGCAACAGGTACGCCCTGACAATCACAGCCATTTACACGTAATCAGCGTGGAAAAATTTCCTCTAAGCAAAGCAGACTTGATTCGTGCGCTGAATGTCTGGACAGAACTAAAACACTTATCTGAACAACTGATTGCACAATACCCCTTTCCGATTGCAGGTTGTCACCGTTTAAGTTTTCCTGACGAACGTTTTAGCTTGGATTTGTGGTTGGGCGATGCACAAGACATTTTCCCAACCATTCCAAAAACTCAGGTGGTCAATGCTTGGTTTTTAGATGGCTTTGCTCCATCGTGCAATCCCGAAATGTGGCAAGAAAATGTGCTCGATCACATCGTACGATTGTCCAATATTGGAACAACATTTTCATCATTTAGCGTGGCAGGTGTACTCAAACGTGGGTTAAAACAACACGGTATTCAAATCAGTCGTCCACGTGGTTTTGCTCATAAAAGAGAAATGTTAAAAGCTGTTTGGCTTGATGCTGCTGAAACTAAAAAGCTATCAAACAATTCAGAATCAGAAGAAGTTAAAGCATCAAGTTCTACGCAACAAAAAATTGCCATTATAGGCGCTGGAATCGCAGGATTAACCACGGCATGGGCATTTGCACAACGTGGGCATGAAGTCACGATCTACGAGCAAACAGAGCCACTTTCAGGAGCATCAGGGAACCCTCTTGCCTTGCTCAATCCGAAACTGTGTCCCATTGATCAAGCCCATGAACATTTGATGACCTTGAGTTGGCAACAGGCTTTGAATTTTTATACCCGATTTAAAGCCTTTCGACCGATTCAAATCCAACAAATCGCATTAAAAAATGCCGATGAATTGTTAAGTTTAGTTGATCAATATCCTGAACAAATTTTATCTCAGTGCGAAACTAAACAATTTCCTAAGACAGATTACCCAAGTTTAACCTTACATCACGCAGGTGCGCTTTCTCCGCAGCAATTGCGTGATGAAATACTGCAACATGAAAATATAGAATTAATCATTGCCAAGATTTCGGCTTTGAAGACAATTAATGCTCAAACTGAGTTATGGCAAGATCAACAACTGACTGCGCTGGCTGATCACGTCATCGTGTGTTGTGCCAAACAAAGTGATGAACTATTTGAACATTACCCTGTATTGAAACCAATTCGAGGACAAGTCAGTTGGGTGAAACATCAGCAACAGCCTTTGCCGCTTGATCAAGCCTATAGTTATGGCGGTTATTGTACGCAGCTGGATGCAACTCAGCTTATCTTGGGCGCATCTTTTTATCCAAATCGTGAAGATACAGAGGTCTTAACTGAAGACCATGTGCACAACTATCAACTTATCCACAATGTCTTTCCAGATTATGCACAACAACTTCCTGCGGTCGAGACTTGGCAAGGTCGCGCTTCCATTCGTGCGCAAAGTTTGGATTACTTTCCATTGGTTGGAAAAATTGAAAATAGCTGTGAAATTTACACCTTTGCAGGCTTAGGCTCGAAAGGTTTTTTATTTGCGCCACTGTGTAGTGAAGTGCTTGTGGCGATGGTTTTAGGTGAGGCCTGTCCGATTCCGCAGACATTATTGGATAAACTCAATCCACAACGTTTTCATAAAAAAGTCAAAATCAAAAAACCTTACTATTCAGACAAAATTTGATAGTTTGATTTAAAAATTAAGTTTTATTTATTTTGATGAATTTTCCAAGTTGCCAAAATAGCTCAGGATTTTGACAACTTGCTTCGCGAATTAATCGCCTTGCTCTAAAGGCATACCTGCATCACGTGCTGCACGCGTGCCGCCAACTAAAATTACATATTCACGAGATGCGTCGAAACTGTCCAAAAGTTCTGCTGCACGAGGTGCTTTACTGCCACCACCACATAAAATATAAATTGGCTGATCTGTGGCAATCTGCGCCAAACTATCATTATTTAAATCGCCAATTGGCAAGTTTTTTGCGCCTTTAACATGCGTTTCAGCAAAAGACTTAGCATCTCGAACATCCCAAATGACAGCATCATCGGGAAACTCAAATGTTGTAATTTCTTGTTTACGGATCATTACGCACTCCTTTGGTGTAAACAACACTTGGCAAATGAAGAAAACACCCTTAGCATCTCAAATATTCTTTCCCTTTGTAAAGGTTTAACCATGCCTTCTTTTGATATTGTTTCCGAATTAGAGTTATTTGAAGTTAATCATGCTGTGCAAAACACCGAAAAAGAGATTGCCACACGTTTTGACTTTCGTGGGCAAGATGTTTCAATTGAGTTAAATGAGAAAAATAAGGAAATCAAAATTTCAACTGAAAGTGATTTCCAATGTGAACAAGTTTATACCATGATGGAAAATCACTTTTATAAACGCAAAATTGATGTGCAAGCACTCGATCCGCAAAAAGCTGCAGCATCAGGCAAAAATGTCGTACAAGTGGTTAAACTCAAAGATGGACTTGACTCTGATACCGCAAAAAAAATTAATAAAGCCATTAAAGAAAGCGGGATTAAAGCGCAATCTTCTATTCAAGGCGACAAAATCCGTGTCACTGATAAAAAGCGCGATACCTTGCAACAGGTCATGAACTTTTTACGTGAACAACAGTTCGGCTTGCCACTCCAATTCAATAATTTCAAAGATTAATAATAGGTTTCATTATGGCAAAAGATAACCGTCTTTATACATTGGTTAAAACCACCTCTAAATTTCCTAAAAGTATTCGTAGTACTTTATGGAGTAAAGCCTTTGGTCGTGTTGTTCCTATGGTCGGCACTGCCAATATCCGCTATTTAGAAGTCGATAAAGATCATGTAACTGTTCGTATTGAAAACCAACGCAATATGCAAAATCATATTAAAGGCGTTCATGCTGCTGCAATGGCGCTTTTAGCTGAAACAGCGACCGGTTTTCTAACTGGCTTACATGTACCTGATAATCGTATTTT